>VHDF01000015.1 GCA_016871495.1 Verrucomicrobiota bacterium
TCTGGCAAGGCGTCGTTAGGCATGCGCCAAACGTTACCAGCGTAGTCCGGTAAGGACAAGTCATTAGGTTAATGCTTATGGCCCGGTGTCCTCACCGGGCGTCCCGTGCATGAAATAGGCAGGCTAGAGGAGTGCGTCGTGTGCGCTTCAGTGGGAGGCTCGAGGCAATCCACGTGCTGAGGATCGCTCCTTTCGCGGGCGCAGCAACGCCCGGGCCGGTGCGCCGTCACTCTTCGCGATCAACATCGGCAGGCAGATCAAATCGTATCGGCCCGGATTGATCTTGGAGAGATCAAGCCCTTCGATAATCCAGACCTCAGCGCCGAGGAGAATCTGATGCGTCTCCACGCCATCCTTGTAGAATCCTCCCACCGAAAGATAATCCACACCCACGGTCCTCACCCCCCGGTCCACCAGGTATTGCGCCGCTTCTTTCGAGAGGTATACGAAGTCTTTGTCGAAATCGTCCGTCTTCCACGACCTTCGGGTGTTCGCCGTTTTGAAAAGGATGCGTTCGCCTTTCTTCAACCGATGGGGCGCCAAATGCCCGGGTTTGATGCTCTCCGGATCGTGGATGGCGATCACCCGGCAAGGGCCCATCGTCGCCTCAAACGGCAGCGCGTCCAACCCGCGCCCGTCCCGAATGAAGTGCCTGGGGCCATCCATGTGGGTTCCGGTATGGCAACCCATCGACATGATCGACACGTTGCAAACCGCGCCTTGCTCCATGCTGAGCATCCGCTCGACCTCGACGGGAGGATTGTCCGGCCAATGCACCATGCCGGAACGCACCGGAAACGTGACGTCGATCCATCCCCGTTTAGATTTTAGGTTTCGCCGCATGGGGTTGAGTGGGGCTTAGTCCAAACAGATGATGTTTTTGATCCCGACCGCTTTGCCGAGGAGGAGCTTCTCGAAATCGTCGATCCCGTGACGACCCGTGATCACCGCCCTGACCGAATCCGGCCACCGTTTCATGAAGATCCCTAGATTCGCGATGGCGGATTCAAAGGCTGCCCGGTCCGCGTTGACGGTCCCAATCATCACTTGGTTTTTCAAAACGATGTTCTTCATCGTGGCGTCGCCCTGCACCGGAATCGGTGCGTGTGGCCCCGGGATTCCCGTAAAAATGAACGCCCCATTCATGCCCAACACCCGCAAAACATTGAACGAGATGTCCGCCTTGCCCACCGCTTCATACACCACGTCGATGTTCCCGACTCGCTCCGCCAGTTCTTCCACCGAAACCTCCTCCGACGAGAGGTAGGGGACACCGAACGACTCCACAAGCTCCGCCTTCCGATTCGGCTTCCTCGATCGCGAATAGACGGTGGTGTTGAATCCTTGCGACTTGAACAGCATGGCGCCGAGAATGCCCACCGGTCCGGCTCCCAGCACCACCGCATTCTTGCCCAGGCCCCGGGCCGATGAAGGCGCTCCCGACGGCAGCCAAGGCAACCGTTCCTGCACCTTCCAAAGTTGTTCCATGCCCTTCTCGGCCACCGTCAAAGGCTCAACCAAAACCGCAACCTCCCTCAATTCCGGAGGGGCATACGTGAAGTACTTCTCATAATCGACGTAAAACTCGGTCATGAACCCATGCGTCATCTTGATGCCCCGCTCGGTAAAGTCCCCCGTCCAGCAAAAATCCTGGCGGTCATTTTGGCACGAAAGGCAATGGATGTGCTCGCAAGGCCGGCGAACGGACGGCACCACCAAATCGCCCGGCTTGAAGCGGGTGACTTGGTCGCCCACTTCCAAGACGCAACCCAATGACTCATGCCCTAGCACGAGATAATCATGGCCGTGAGGAGGGGATCCGTAAACGAAGGTGCAAATCTCGCGGTCCGTTCCGCAGATGCCCACCTCCAACGCGCGTACTTTGACTTCGTGGCCGCTGAGAACTTGAGGATGGGCGTGGTCAATCAGGCGAACTTCCTTGCGGGAAGGCACCACCCCAACGGCTCGCATCTTCGTGCTCTTCATAAGTGCTTCGCTTTGTGCCACTCAACCCACCGTCCCGGCAAAGACGGAACCTGCGTCATGTCTCACAGGGTGCTTCCATTCTAAAGGGGTGTCCCGGGGAGGACACAAGCCCAAATCCCGCTGCGTCATCTTCCGCGGTGCAGCCGCAAGTTGTCGGACCGCGGCTGTGCTGAAAGCCAGCCGCAGCGGGTCGCGGTTGCGACGCGGGAGGAACAATCGACGAGCTTATGCAAGACAACCTTGCTGCGGCTGATCCTTCGGACACAGCCGCGCTCCTCCGCCGGACCGCGCCGTTCACCTCAACATTACACACATCGTTTGGAGAGTATTCACGGGTCATTTTGCTGGCGGCGCTTGTGAGCCAGCAGGAGGGCCAAGTTGGCAAATCCCTGGGCGATCACCTCGGCACCGGGCTCACCGTCGCCTTTGCGGAGCAGCGCTCCCCCCAGCTTTGCCAGCCAATGGGTCGCTTGTCTTACATCCGGCTGAGTCGCGTCCTCCGCTTTTTTTATAGCAGCTCAGGATCGTCAGCTCTTCCTCTGAAAACACCGTCGTGGCGGGAAGGTTCGGGTTTTCCCGGTTCATTTTCGTCAACATCAACGTTCGCCAAGCCACGATCAGATCAAACGCCAAAGCGCGCCGCAAATTCAAGGCTGTGCCAAACTCCCGTTTTTCGACCCGACAGCCGGTCTTGAGGACGCGGTGCCATTCTTCGATCCGCCACCGCAGGCAATACCACTGCACTTTTTCCACCGCCTGCTCCCAGTGGTTGACCGGCAGGTCCGTCAGCAGCATCCACTCCAACGGCTCTTCTCCTTCCGGGGGATCGACTTCCCTGACCCAAACCGCGTGGAGTTTCAATCCCGGCCAATGCCTCTTCAGGCGCACGTCCGACGCGCAGATCGTGACCTCACCCCACCTCACCTCAAGCATCGCTTGGCGGGCGCGCCGTCCGGCCCGGCGGGGCACCCGCAGATGCAGGTGTCCGCGCACCGGTTGCCGGCCCATGTGCTCCCAGAGCCGGGCTTGAGGTTCGAGCGCGCGGTTGTGCTGTGCTCGAACCACCACATGCAGATTCTCCGGCCCGATGAGCGCTTGATCGAACAGTTCGTAGATGTCCGACTCCCGGTCTCCCATTTCCACCACGGTGGTTTGGGGCATGCGACGGGCGAGGTCGGCGGCCCGGTTCAGGCTCTTGACCCAGCGGGCGCTCTCTTTTTGATCCAGCGATTTGGCGTTGCGGCCCACGCCCTCCTCCTGAGGCTCCCGGCCCCAGCACTGGGCATCCACCACCCCCAGGGGAACGCCGGCGCGGTCCATCACCAGCGTCGAGTGCAAGTGCAACCCCAGGCTCCCCTCATGATTGATCGGTCCGAGTCCCTCGGTTTGTTTGAGCCCGCTGTAGTTCAAACTGGTGGTGTCCTGCGCCAGCAGCACCAAGGGCTCCGCCGCCATCCGTTCCGCCGTGCGCGCCTTGTGGCCCGCCAGCAAAGCGTCCAAATCGATTTGTCCGCAGGCGTGCGTGACCAGCCGATACGCGCCCTGAACTTGACTCCACCCTCCGAAACTTTGCGCGTAGCTTTTCTCCGGATGATCCCACCGGCCTTGCAGCACCTTCACCGCCCGTGCCTCCAGACGTTGATCTCCCAAATCCAACCCCGCCATCTCCGCCTCCGCCCAGTCTGCGGACTCCAGTTCTTCGCGCCACGCGCGGGCGGGGATCCTCTCGACGGGCTCCCTTTGCAACTGCTCGCGCGCTCGGCCATCCAGCGCGTAGACATAAATGTCTTTGGCCTTGTGGGGATTGGCTTCCTGGGGTCCCTTGCGCCCCCGCCCTTGACTGGTGCCGATGAGCTGCCAGTTGGCCGCCCGGTAACTCTGGCCCGTGAACTGATGACGATCGATGAAACTCTCCACCAGCAAGGGAGTGTGCCCATAGCGCTCCTGCCAATCCGCGCCGACCCGCTTCAAGGCCAGCGCCATCACTTTGCTGGCCAGGTTGGAGCACCGCACCTCCTGGCGAATCAACAGCCGCGACAGTCCAATCACGCTCTGTAAATTCGCTCTCCGCGCCCGGCTGCTCCACCCAATCCACAGATCGCGCGGCCCCAGATGCCAGGCTGGGGGACCAAACCCGATCGCGCCCAGCCAGCCGTGAGCCGATCCCATCAAGTAGCGCATTTGACAGCCCACCAGCGGAGCGTCCTTGAGCGGATGCTGCTGCACGATGATCTCATTCCACAGCGGGCTCAAGGGGTCCTCCCAACCTTCGATCCGATACAGATAAAGCCCCTCCACCTCATCCACCCGGCCAGGCACGGGCCCCAACGCAGGCAACGGCTCACCGCAGGAGGCCAGCCGCCGCGGTTGCCCGGCTCGAGGCCCCCGCGCCGGGGGCAGTTTCACATGGCCGGCACGATCCAGCCTGCGCAGCAAATCTCGCGCTCGGTGCAGCTTCGGCTCGTCCTCCCGACCACGCCAGTTGAGTTCCTGGCAAACATGTCGGGCCACCCTCGTCCGCGAAGGTGAAGGCTCCTGTTCACAGAAATGCTTGAGTTCTTCGAGAAACTCCACCCCGAGAATTTGTCCTCCAACGCGCAATGTTTTCATCGCGCTCACTTTGACCCAAAACCCTTCGCGTGTTTAGGTATTCAGTTTGTGTGCAATGTCGAGGTGAAGGCCGCGCCTCGGCGCTGCCGCGCGCATCACCGACAACCTGTGGTTGCACGGGCACCGGAATGAGCTGAAAAATTCCCCTTGCACCACTTTCGCACCTCATCCACTTTCCCCCGGCTCCGCGTCGGGTTCCCTCACTCAGGCTCCTGTTGTGCCCGGAATGGGATTCCCAGACACGTCCAATCGGCTTTGATCTTAGCGCATCCATTTATGAACATCACCGGCATCCTCACATCCATCATTCTCGCGACGGCGATGGCCGTGCCGGCCATGGCCCAAGAGGCCACGAAGAAATGGGACAGCTCGGCGGCCATCGGCGCCACCGTGACCAAAGGCAACAGCGACACCCTGCTCTTCAGCACCGGCATTCAAGGCACCCGCAAGTGGGACAAGAATGTCTGGCAACTCGGCGCCGACGGTGCTTACGGCGAAAATCAAAGCGTCAAGAACACCGAAGTGTTCCACGCCTTCACCCAATTCAACCGCCTGTTTTCCGACATGGTCTTCGGGTACCTGCGCGCGGACGGACTGCACGATTCCATCGCCGACGTGGAATATCGTTTCACTCTTTCTCCAGGTGCCGGTTACTACTTCATCAAGAACGACCGCATGACGCTCTCCGGCGAAGTCGGTCCGGGCTTCATCTCCGAAAAAGTGGGATCGACGACCAAGAATTACCTTTCGCTCCGCGTCGCCGAGCGCTTCGATTACAAGATCAACGACCGCGCCAAACTCTGGCAATCAGCCGAGTGGCTCCCCCAGGTCGATAACCTCAACAACTACATCATCAACGCCGAAATCGGTGTGGACACCAAAATCACCACCAATCTCTCGCTACGCGTGACGCTCAATGACACTTATGACAATGAGCCCGCTCCGGGTCGCAAAAAGAACGATCTGAAGTTGATTGCAGGCGTAGCCTATTCGTTCTAGCCTTTATCCTCCTACCTAGGGCGTGCACCGACACGCCCTCAAGAGCCGCCGGTGGCCTGGGCGCACGCCCTCGCGCCGGCGGCTTCCCATTGCCCGGTAAGCCTTTGACTCGGCTCCCGCCTCTGGATCACTATGCCGCACCCCATGAAATCGCGCCTGATTCTGCCCGCACTCCTCACGGTGTCCTCCATCGTTTCGACCTCGACCTTCGCCGCCGACCACTATGAGCTCGGATCCGATTCCTTGTCGCGCCACACGTTCGCCCGGGCCGGACGCGTCGAATCGTTTTCCTTCAATGAATCCAAGGTCTTCCCGGGAACGCATCGGGACGGGTGGCTCTACATCCCCGCGCAATATGACGGGCGCACTCCGGCAGCCCTGATGGTCTTTCAGGATGGACACGCCTATATCTCCGAATCCGGCCTCATGCGCGTGCCGATCGTCTTTGACAATCTCATCGCCCGGGGGGAAATCCCGGTGACGATCGGAATCTTCATCAACCCGGGCCACGAAAAAGCGGGTGAGCCCGACGGATGGCGCTCCCGCAGCAACCGTTCCCTCGAGTACGATTCCCTCGGAAGCAACTACGCCCGATTCCTCATCGAGGAGCTCATTCCTCACGTGACGGCGAAGTTCAAGTTGAACCTCACTTCCGAGGCCCGGTTGCGCGCCCTTTCCGGCATGAGCAGCGGCGGCATCTGCGCCTTCACGGCCGCCTGGGAACGTCCCGACTACTTCTCCAAAGTGCTCTCGCATATCGGCAGTTTTGTGAACATTCGCGGAGGGCATGTTTATCCTGCCCTCATCCGCAAAACCGCTCGCAAGCCACTCCGCGTGTTTCTCCAAGACGGCTCGAACGACCTCAACAACCAACACGGAGACTGGCCGCTGGCCAACCAGGAGATGTTCACCTCGCTCAGCTTCGCCGGCTACGAAACGAAGCTGGTGTTCGGTGATGGCGCTCACAACGGAAAGCACGGCGGAGTCATTCTCCCCGATTCACTGCGCTGGCTCTGGCACCCGGAAATGCACCGCCCCCAACCCGGCACCTCTCTCGCCACCAACCTCTTCCCCAACCCCGCCTCCGGCGAGGGATGGGAACTTGTCGGACAGGGCTATGCATTCACCGACGCAGCCTGCTCGGATCCCCAGGGCAACTTCTATTTTTCCGACCTCCCCAAAGGCATCGTTTACAAAGTCGCCGCCGCCGGAGGAACCCCGTTTCCCTGGCTGCAAAGCGGACTCAAGATCAGTGGACTCAAATTCGGGGCGGACGGACTTCTCTACGCCTGCGTTCAAGGACAAGGGACCAACAATGTGAAGAGGGTCTCCAGCATCGACCCGGTGTCCCATCACGTCACCGACCTGGCCACCGACGTCCAGCCCAACGATCTCGCGGTTTCGAGCCGGGGCTGGATCTACTTCACAGACACCGGGGCTGGTCAGGTCGTGACCGTCCCCACGGGAGCGCGACGCATGTCCCGTCCCCGCCCCGCCTTCGGCGGCATCAACCGTCCCAACGGCATCGCCCTCTCGCGTGATGAAACTCGACTTTATGTGAGCGAATACGGCGGCACTTTCCTGTGGATCTTTCATCTCGATGAGTCGGGCAAAATCACTTCGGGCGATCGGCACGGCGGATTGCAAACCCCGGAAGGCAAGCCGGACAGCGGGGGGGACGGAATGATCACGGACGTTTATCAGCGCGCTTTTGTCACCTCTCACCTGGGCATCCAAATCTTCGAGGACAACGGTCGTTTGGGAGGCGTCGTGCCGCGTCCGCAGGCCAAGGGAACGGTGAGCTGCGCTTTCGCTGGGGCAGGTCACAGCTATCTTTACGCGTGTTCCTCGGACAAAGTCTTCCGCCGGAAATCCACCACCCACGGTTTCGCACCCCGACGCTGAAACCACGGAGACCAAGTATTCGTACGATGGAGCCGGGAGTTCGCAGCGGAAGCATACGTTCCTCAAAATCACCGGGCAGGCTCCCGCACCCGTGGAAGGGCAAACCGCGGCGCGCACGCAATGCGTGCAGCCTTGGAGCGATCCGCTTCGTCGAGAGGCCGGTTTCATGTTCCGGGCTGGGGTCGTCAAGGAATCGAAAGGGTCCGCGATCCACTCCGCCCCTTTCTGGATTGTTGCCTTGAATCGAAGGCGGCCTTTGAGGGAAGAAGAAGCATGCACACCAACTTCCGACGGATCGGCCCGTCCCTCGCCGTCCTCATCATGGCCTGGACGCTGGGTCTTCATGCCGCTCAACCCGGACCCAAACTCCCCGGCACCGACGACCTCACCGCCAGCGGTGATCTTTCCGCACTCATGGTAGATGGCATCCGGAAGTTCCTGCTGCGCGAAATCGACCTGAGCCATGAGCGTCGGTCCACGCTCTGGAAAAGAAACCTTTCGTCCGCCCAGGCTTTCGACCAATCCATCGCCCCCAATCGCGAGCGCCTGGCCCGTTACATCGGCGCCATGGATCCACGCCTGCCCATGATGGCGCTCGACTATGTCGGAAGCACCGAACTGTCCTCCAAATGGGCCGAATCGGAAGGCTGCGCCATCTACGCGGTCCGATGGCAGGTGTTTAGCCGCGTTTACGGGGAAGGACTTCTCCTGCAACCCAAGACCACACCTCGCGCCGCCGTCGTGGTCCTGCCCGACGCCGATCAAACCCCGGAAAGCCTTGCCGGGCTCGGCTCCTCCGTTCCCTTGGAACATCAGATTGCCCGCCGTCTCGCCGAAAGCGGATGCCTCGTCGTCGTCCCCGCGCTCGTCGATCGTTCCGATATCCACTCGGGCAACCGCGCCATCCATCGATTCACCAACCAGCCGCATCGTGAATGGCTCTACCGGCAAGCGTACCAAATGGGACGGCACCCGGTGGGCTACGAAGTTCAAAAAGTTCGCTCTTTGCTCGACTGGATGGAGCGCTTTAAACGCAATGCCAATCTCAAGCTGGGTGTTTGGGGCTGGGGAGAAGGCGGCCTGATCGCCTTGCACACCGGAGCCCTCGACCCCCGCCTCGACGTCATCGGGGTCAGCGGTCATTTCGGACCCCGGAACAAAGTCTGGGAAGAGCCGATCTATCGAAACATTTGGGGGGGGCTGGAAGAGTTTCCCGACGCGGAACTCGCCGCCATGGCGGCCCCGCGCCACGTCATCATCGAAGCCGTCCCCGGCCCTGTCGTTGCCGGACCTCCGCCGGCTCGACCGGGCCGAAGCGGCGCGGCCCCCGGCAAACTTTCCCCCATCCCGGTCAACGAGGTCCAGACGGAGGTCCAGCGCGCCAGCACGCTTGTGCCACAAATCGGCGGCAAGCCTTGGGGGCTAACGCTCGTCATTCCACCCGATCCATCGTCCGCCCGTCCCGGCACCGAGCCGGCTCTGCGCGAATTCCTCACCGCCCTCGGCATTCCCGCGCTGCGACCGGCCGGACCGCTGACGCAAAGCCGTCCCATCGCCTCCGAGATCATTTACGACCGCCAGCAGCGCACCCTCGAGGAATTGGTGGATCACACTCAACACCTTCTGCTCATCTCGGAGCGGACGCGCCAAAGCAATTTCTGGAGCCAGCTCAAAGCCGAGCCCGATTGGTCTGAGAAGGCGGCGCCTCATCGCGATCGATTCTGGAACGAAGTCATCGGCAAATTCCCGCCCGCATCGCTCCCCGCCAATCCTCGCTCGCGCCTCTCGGAAGCCAACGCCCGTTGGGCCAGCTACGATGTCATGCTCGACGTTTGGCCCGACGTCTTCGCCTGGGGTTTGCTGCTGCTGCCCACGGATCTCAAACCCGGAGAAAAACGGCCTGTCGTCGTCTGCCAGCATGGCCTGGAAGGGGTGCCGGTGGACACCGTTAACCCGGCGGGAAAACCCGGCTATGACGCCTACAAATCCTACGCCGCCAAGCTGGCAGAACGCGGCTTCATCGTCTTTGCGCCGCACAATCCCTATCGGGGCATGGATCGCTTTCGCGTGCTGCAACGGATGGCCAACCCGCTCCGGAAGTCCCTCTTTTCTGTCATCATCGCCCAGCACGAGCGCATCCTCGACTGGCTTGAATCGCTGCCGTTCGTGGACTCCAAACGCATCGGCTTCTACGGCCTGTCCTACGGAGGAAAAACCGCCATGCGCGTCCCCGCCGTCGCGGAGCGCTACTGCCTTTCCATATGCTCCGCCGACTTCAACGAGTGGATCAAGAAGAACGCCACGATCGAGTCGGGCTACAGCTACCTCTACACCATCGAATACGAGATGCCGGAGTTTGATCTCGGCAACACGTTCAATTACGCCGAAATGGCGGGACTGATCGCGCCTCGTCCCTTCATGGTCGAGCGCGGACACGACGATGGAGTCGCTCCCGACGAATGGGTCGCCCACGAGTACGCCAAAGTCCGCCGCCTGTTCGCCAAACTCGGTCTTCCGGGAAAAACGGAAATCGAGTTCTTCAACGGTCCCCACACCATCAACGGCCAGGCTACATACGACTTTCTCCATCGTCATCTCGACTGGCCTAAACGTTGAACGTGAGGTGCGGCATGCCCGCTCAAGCGCTCCCGGATTGCCAATGGCTGCGTTACGGTCCTCATGCCATTCTTCTCCGATGGTCCGCACCCCTGTCGGGTCCGCAGTGCCGGCAAAGAGACGGCTGGGTTCAGGCTCTCTCCCGCTTGCCAGCCACTGAATTGGTCGAGGCCGTTCCCTCCTTCCAAAGCCTGCTTCTGGAATTCCCTCCCGGCACAGAAGACCCGATGGGACGCGCCCAACAGCTCTGGGCCAGCCGGCCTCTTGCAGCCGAGCCGCCCCTCCGTCCTCTCACCCGGCACCTCATCCCCTGTCGCTACGATGGACCCGACCTCGAACGCGTCGCCCGGTGGTGCGGCCGCACCGTGCAGGAAGTGATCGAGCTTCATGCAGGTGCCACCTATCAAGTCGAATGCTTGGGATTCTCGCCAGGCTTTGCTTACCTTCATGGACTCCCAGCCGCTTTGCATGCCCCGCGGCTCGAGACCCCGCGTCCACGCATCCCCGCCGGCTCCGTGGCCATCGGCGGATCTCACGCAGGAGTCTATCCGTCGGACTCGCCGGGTGGATGGAACATTCTGGGACACACCACGGTCCCCGTCTTCAACAAGAACCTCCTCCAAGATCCGGGTCGTCCCGACGAAGCATTCCTGTTTCACCCGGGCGATGTCGTCCGCTTCGTCTTATCCCCCGGGTGAACGGAACCTGGATCCACCAAGGCGTCCGATCGCTTGACCTCGTCTCTGCGTGTCCTCCGAATTCACCCCGATTCTTCGAGTCCTCCAACCCGGCCTTGGTCTGACGGTGCAGGATCAGGGACGTCCTGGATGGAAACGATTCGGCGTGCCTGCCAGCGGCGCAATGGACCCTCATGCCGCGCGCTGGGCCAACCGGTTGGTCGGCAATCCCGACACCCATCCTGTGCTCGAGATGGCTTTTCAAGGCGCCAAGTTGGAGCTCCTGCAAGCCGCCTGGATCGGGCTGGCCGGGGCGGAACAAGGTTGTGCGATCGCGAGTTGGACCGCCCGCCTCCTGGGTCTCGGGACGATCCTGTCGTTTCCCCAGAATCAGGCCGGAGTCTGGGCCTACCTCGCGGTTCGGGGCGAATTGGCCGTCACCTCCTTTCTTGGCAGCGCGAGCACCGAAACTCGGTCGGGTCTCGGCACAAATCTCACTTCGGGGGACGTGCTTTGCCTGCGTACCCCCACCTCGCCATGGCTGGAAGTTTCCGTGACCTCACGCCGGGTTCCTACGCACGAGATGAATCGGCATGAATGTTCCGATATCCAGGTGGTTCCCGGTCCTGATTGGGCTTCTTTTGCGCCACAAGCCCGCCAACATTTGTTGAACTACCCCTGGCGGGTTTCACCTCAATCGAATCGCGTCGGCTATCGCCTCGAAGGCGAGCCTCTGCCCGTCGCGCCCCTGCTGGGTTCGCACCCCAACTCAACTTCGAACGTTCCCAGCGAACCCATGGTGCTCGGGACGGTCCAAGTCCCGACGTCCGGACTTCCAGTGGTAGTGATGCGAGATGGACCCACCCTCGGTGGATATTCCAAAATCGCGGTCATCACGGACGAGGGCCTCGCTCGTCTGGCCCAAATCCGGCCTGGCCGGTGCATCCGATTCATCGAAGCGACGTATGGAACTTAATTGTGATCTGGGTGAAGGCGAATCCCCGCGCCGCACGGTCGCCCTGCTCCGGCTCGTCACGGCTTGCAATATCGCCAGCGGCGGCCACGCCGGAACCATCAAGTCCATGAGCTTCTGCTTGAACCAGGCAGGAAAACTGGGCGTCAAAGCCGGAGCCCACCCGGGAATTGCCCAAGGCGCTGGCTTCGGACGCCAGGCCGCGCCCGTCACGGAGTCCGAACTTGAAATGATCCTCCTCCACCAAGTGAGCGCCTTCAATCAGCTCGCACTTCGGCTCAAGGTTCGGCCGCATCACGTCAAATTGCACGGCGCGCTCTATCTCGCCACAGAACATTCGCCCGCACTCGCCCGGCATTACATTGAAATCATGCGGAAATACTGGCCCGGACTCGTGGTCTACGGCCTCGCAGGCGGACGCGTGGAAAAATCGGCCCGCCGCGCAGGCCATCCATTCCAGGCCGAGGCTTTTGCGGACCGTGTTTATCGATCCAGCGGACACCTTCTCTCTCGAACCGAACCCAAAGCCATTCTTCACGACGCCAGAGATATCGTCGCTCAGGCGATCGACATCACGAGGAAATACCAAGTCCGCACTTTCGATGGAGCGATGATCCGTATCCGTGCGGACACCCTTTGTGTTCATGGCGACACTCGAGGCGCTCTGGGTGCTCTCCGCTCGATCAGAGCGTTGCTTGGATTGAAAAAAAAAACCAGGGAGCCGTCCCCTCGACCGAGTCCAAGCCTCGTGCCGTTTCCTAGGGACGGTCGATGATCGGAGTTCACTTGACCACCTCGCCAAGTGGTCGCATTTTCCATTACATGATCAAACGACTTATCTTGATTTTCGCCTTCACCTCGGGCCTCAGCGTTTCGTCAATTAAAGCCGCGGAGCTCTTCCTCCAAATAGACGGGGTAGATGGTGACGCGAAAGAAAAGTCCTATGAAAAGCACATTGTTGCGGACTCCTATCAGTTGGATTTCCAGACTCGGGGCACCTTCCGATTCGCTTTTGGGAAATCCCTTGATATCGCCACGGTGCCTCTGATGCTGAATGGCGCCAGCGGCAAGGCAATCAAGAGTGTTGTCCTCCGGGTGGCTGAGCGTGCAGCCACCGGCAGGCGTGATATTTATGTGGTGACCCTCGAAGGGGTCACGATTGAATCCGTGGGTTCTTCCGGCCAAAGCGGTGGTGGCACGCCCCGGGAGTCGTTCTCACTCAAATACAACGTCGTGCGCTGGGATTACAAAGCCTATGGCGCGGATGGCAAACTCTTGAACTCCGTCAGCGCGGGCTGGCATGTCACCGAAAACCGCCCGCTTTGAGCATCGTCGGCGAATCGCGCCGGTCGCCATCACGGACGAATTTCGAATGCACTTTGGTTCCAGCCGTATGAATCCACAATGCGCCCTGCCCTGCTTGCGCCACCCTTCAGCCCAGTGGTTTCGCTATGCCGCGGTTCTGAGCATCCTCTGGGTTTCCTGCCATCCCCTCTTCGCCCAGTTGCAGGGATTCATGCGAGTCGGAACCATCGCCGGCGAAGTCAAGACCTCGACCCACCTCGATTGGAGCGGTTTTGACGCTTCGAGCCTCATCCTTTACCGGCCTCAAGGAAGCCCACGGGTGCAAGCCACCTCCGCTTCCTTGTCCAAGCCTTTGGACCGTTCTTCTCCCCTGCTCCACAAAGCTTGTGCCTCCGGGGAAACATTCGCCACCGTCAAGATCGACCTGGCCCAACCCCGGAGTGGAGCGCCGCTGCTCGTCGTTTACCAACTTATCCTCGAGAACGCCCGCCTTTCCTCCATCAACCAGTCCGGTTCAATCGACGGTGTTTCGGAATCCTTGGCCATCGATTTTACCAAGTTATCCTGGACCACCCGGCTGCTTTCCACCAACGGGACGGTCGTCAATAAAGGGGCCTTCTGGGATATCGCGCGGAATCTGGGCGGAGAAACGCTGGGGGAACGCTTCGAAGTCTATGGACTCTCGCTGACCTCCGGCGGCGTTCAGCTGGCCTGGCCCGCCCACCAAGGACAGAAATTCAAGATCCTCGGCAGCGCGAAGGTCGAAGGCCCTTATCAATTGGTGCGCGAAATCACCGCGGCGGAAACCGGCGGCCTCGAGATCGTGCTTCCACCCACTGAACCTTCCTTTTTCTTCAGCGTCCTCAGAGAACTTTGATCCGGGTTGGTCCTCCGCATTCGCATCAATCTCGGGGACCTTGCACCAAAGCCACGAGTTCCATCCTGGACTTGTTCCTCCGAATCGGCGACGAACCGGATTCCCATGCTCAACCCATGGCACGCGCGAACCGGGCCGCCACTTCCTCCCAGTGGATCACTTGGTAAAACGCCGCGATGTACTCCGGACGCCGGTTTTGATACTTCAAATAGTAGGCGTGTTCCCAAACATCCAGTCCCAGTAAAGGCGCATGATTCTTCATCCAAGGTGAGTCCTGATTCGGAGTGGACTCGATGACGAGCTTCTTCTCCGGAGTCATGGACAACCAAGCCCAACCGCTCCCGAACACCTTGGTGGCGGCATTCGTAAACCCCTCCTTGAACTTCTCCATGCCCCCGAGATCGCGATCGATCGCGCGCGCCAGCGCGTCGGGGACCTTGCCTCCACCGTTCCTCTTCATGACGGTCCAAAACTGTGTGTGATTGAGGTGACCTCCCCCGCTGTTGCGAAGGACGGTCCGAACCGCGTCGGGAGCCTGATCCAGGTGCTTGACCCAGTCCTCGACCGATCGGGCGGCGAGCGAAGGATGGTCGGCGAAAGCCTTGTTGAGATTGTTGAGAAATGCCTGGTGATGCTTCCCATGATGAATCTGCATCGTCATGATGTCGATGTGAGGCTCGAGCGCGTCGTGCGGATACGGAAGCGCAGGCAGGGCAAAGGTGGACGCACTGGCTCCAGAGGAATCCAACGTCGAGGCCAGGGCCAGCGACCCGGCGGCAGCAAGCTTCAAAGCTTGGCGACGATTCAGGGCAAGGGAAGCGGTGCGGGATGTGGTCATAAAAGTATGATGATGGGACAGTATGGACTCGAAGCCGCCACTCCGCAATAGTGATGCGGATGATCCCAGCAGTCCCCGTGCATCCCGAAGTGGTCTTTCGTGTGGCGCAGGCTGCCCAGCCTGCTGTATCGCCGACGGCCAGTCGGCCCGGCGGGTGAGGAACGAGGCCCTTCCATGCTCTCCACGCGCCTGATTTCCTTCGCCGCCCGCAGGCTGGGCAGCCTGCGAAACAGCAGACAGGGCTGTCTGCGTGACCACGACAACCCGGTCACCGACAACCTCTGGATGCACTGCAGCAGTTCTCACCGTGTATCCCGATGTTGTTGGTAGGGCGGGCCTGTCCCAGCCCGCCGCCCACTGGATGCAAAACATCATGCTCCGGCGGCGCGCCAGGACGGACGCGCCCTACCTGCATCACCGGCAACATCGGGAGGCACCGCAGTTCTCATGTTGACTCCGCGGCGGCCTCTGCAAGCCCAAGCCCTTCCATTTCCGATACTCTGTGAAGGACTCCATCATCCAGCATGTTGGTCTCAATAAACGCGCGCTGCCCCATCGCACTGATCTCGGGTGCCAAGGCAGTCAGATGGCTCCACGCCGAATGTTGACCGCAGCAGGTGTCAGCGCAGAACCGCTCGAACTCCCAACCACGGACCGGGATCGATCGGCGTCAACGACCAGACACTGCGAGTCTCCAGGACAATGTTGTACCGGGACTTGGCGGCGAGCTGAACTTGACCGCATCCGACCGCGGGATAAACTGACGATTGTGACGACGATGACCGTGACCACGAAGCGACAGGTGGTCTTGTCGAAGGCCGTGCCCGAAGGCAAGTGCGCCCGACCAGGAAGCTCCCGGCGGAGCACCGAGGTCGGCGATGGCTCTGATGGAACGCCTGGGTGGGAACCGACCGAAGCCGGACAGGCTGCAGTGCTCAGGGCACTCGAAGCGGGCCGGCTCGCCCGGCCCAGCACCGCGGTTGAGGAGGCCTTTCCCCGGAACGAGATCATGAAAGTCCGGGTAGAAAAGCGCAGGTGCAAAAGGTGATCATCGTCCTGGTGATGATCTCCTCAAGGGAGATTCGTGGCCGGTTGAAAATGTAAGCCCCTCGGGCCTGATCCCGGCAGCGACGCCTATTCATTTCCGACCATGCCAAAGGTGCTGCTCCAGGAAATCGAAAACCTCATCCACCCCCTGGGGTTCGTCTGGATGCTTCTCCTGCTCGGATTCGCGCTGAAACTCAAAAGAAAGCAATTCCGCGGTGCGGGTTTTCATGCTCTGCTGGCTGCGCTCCTCTGGGTCGGCGGGGCGAGCCGCTTTCCCGACTGGGCTGCCGGTCGCCTCGAAAATTTCGCCCCCAAACCCGACTGGAACCAGATTCCACCCATGGACCTTGTCGTCATGCTTGGGGGTGTGCTCAATGCTTCCGACGGGGACATTTTTGGATTCGAACTCGCGGGGGCCGCCGATCGCGCTCTCACGGCCATCGAATTCGTCCGCCGGAACCCGCCCAAGACCCTCGTCTTCATGGGCTCTTTCGAACGCGGCCGAGGCAAGGCCGAAGGTGCCCTGGTGAAAGAATGGGTGGAGCAATGGAAAGTCACGCCACCCGGCGTCGAGATCCGTTTCGGACCTCCCTGCCGGAACACTTTCGAAGAGGCACGGGCGATCTCCGCTCTGGCCTCGGAACTGAAGGCGGAACGCATCGCGCTCATCACTTCCGCCACCCATATGAGACGGGCGGTGGCGGTCTTCAAAAGCGCCGGACTCAACGTCCTTCCTGTCCCTTGCGATTTCCAGGAGGCCCATCGCGGAGACCTCGTGAAATCCCCCACCCGCATCGTTCCCAGCGGACTCAAGATGCAGCTCTTGGCCACCGTGCTCCACGAACACCTTTCCTGGAACTATTATCGGCTGCGAGGATGGATTCACGACGGGACAGCCGCATCGAAATGATCGCGTGAGCATGTTCATCAAGCTGGCTCCTTCAGGTTCGACTCGTCCTTTTTCCGAGTCGCCCCCTTTACAGAGAGGCCGCCCCGCCCTACCCGCATGGTCGGCCTGGTCGTTGTTCCTGGGGCTCGTTTTCGTTTCACTGGCAAGGGCAGGAGTCCCTGTTGCGACGGAGTCCGCTCTCTTCACACATTCAATCCGCGTCACGCTGGACGAACCGGAGCGTGGCACGACGATCCGCTCCACTCGCGATGGAAGCATTCCCTCGGACGTCCACGGGACACCTTATCACTCTCCATTCACCCTTCAGGACACCACCATCCTGCGCTTCGCCGTATTCCGCGAAGGACAAAGGGTTTCTCCGGTGATAACCCGCAGTTACATCCGGCTCGACCAGGTCGAGCATCAAACCGGATCGGGATCGCCTTCCACCTGGGGAGTGAGAAATGGACAGCCTGTTCGATCGTCCTATCGTCTGGCCTCCGAGATTCTTGCTGATCCAGAGGTCCGGGCCGATTTCCTCGACGGCCTGCGCCGTCTTCCCACCGTTTCCCTCTCGTTCGACCCTCAGGATCTTTTCGGTGCCGACCGGGGACTCTACGCCCATCCCATGGAATACGGCGAAGCGTGGGAACGGCCTTGTTCCCTTGAGTATTTCCCCGCCAACGGCTCCCCTCCGTCGCGAGTGGAGGCCGGTGCTCGGATCCAGGGAGGCTGGAATCGGCGTCCGGAAGAATCTCCCAAGCACGCCTTCCGTATTTTTTTCAAATCGAAGTATGGTCCCGCCCAGTGGCAGTATCCGCTGTTCGGGCCCCAAAATCCCACCACGTTCAACTCCCTCATCCTTCGCGCCGGGTGCAACAACACATGGCTCCATTGGAGCGGAGTGGAACGCGCACGCGGTGATTACATCCGCGACCAATGGATGCGCGACACGGCCCGTGAGATGGGACTCGCCGCATCCCGGGGCCATTTCGTCCATCTCTATCTGAACGGACTGTACTGGGGCCTGTACAATCTCACGGAGCGCCCGGACCATGCCTACGCAGCCAGCGTTTGGGGAGGGAAGAAAAGCGACTATGAATCGCGCAATGGAGAGAACCTGCTCGAAGGGGATGACCAGGCCTGGAAATCCCTCTTCGCCGCGGCCAATGGTCCGGCGAGTCCCGCCGCGCTAAGCGAGATCGAGCGCTTGCTCGATGTTCAGGCTTTCGCGGATTACATGCTTCTGAACTACTACGGCGCCAATGGTGATTGGGACCGCGTTTCCAACTGGTACGCCGTTCGCCGCAAGCCTTCCGGAAAATTCCTCTTCCTCGTCTGGGACGGCGAACGCACTTTGGAGCAGGTCCGCGACAACACGCTGTCGTCCGACGACGACTTAAGCCCCACCCGGCTGTTTCACCGGTTGAAGACTTACCCGGAATTTCGCGACATCCTGGGAAAGCGGGCTCGCCATCATCTCGTGAATCGGGGAGGCGCGTTGCGTCCCGACCGAGCCGCCGCCCGTTATCAATATTGGGCAGACCTTCTTCGCCAGCCCATCGTCGCAGAATCGGCCCGCTGGGGAGCCTATCGTCGAGACATTCACCCCTACAAGACCGGCCCCTACGAACTCTATCAACGAGGCACTCACTGGAGCCCCGAAATCCTTCGCCTGACCCGGGAATACTTTCCGCAGCGAACCGGAGTTTTTCTGGAACAACTGCGAGAGGCGGGACTCATCGGTGATTTGGGGACACCACCCTGACCGTCATTCCGGCGGACTGACATGATGCGCCGCGTAGGAGGCGTAAGCCTTGGCATCCCTGAGGAGCGCGGACAATGCTGACTCCAAGGGCTCAATCGTGGCCAGGCCCGAGAACACCACCCGGTCGCCAATGTTGCTTTCCAGCAGGAACGAAGGGCGCGAGGTCATCTTGAAAGCCTGAAACTCGGCGGTGGTGGCTCGCATGCGGTCGAGAATCGTCTGCGACTGAGCGAGTGATCGCAACGTGCCGGCATTCAGGGAACACCCCCGCACAGCCGCCTGCACCGCCACCTCCCATTCGGCGAACTTCAACCCTTCGATCATGCCCGCCCGAGCAATCACGATGCGCACGGAGTCATCGGTGACCCCCATCGACCTGGCGGCTTCCGCCACGGCATTCGGCGCCAGGTATTCCTGCAATCCAGGGACGAACCAATGGGCGTTCAGCCGATAAGGCGACCTCATGATCGTGCCGCTGCGTCGGTAGTACCATTCTTCCTCCGCCTGGCTGTTCGGCATGCTGGAAGCGTCCATCAAGGCAATCTTCTATTCAAACTCCACCTCCGAGGCATGCCGCGATTTCAACGCCGACCAAGCAGGCTCCGCCCAATGGCACCAGGAGGATATGACATCGAGATAATAAGTGACTTTGGCGATTTTCATATCGTCAGTCCTGAAGGTGGGAGAGCTCATCCCCAGTAAAAAGGCGGCGCTCGTCAGGAGCGCCGCCCGGGGAGAGTTCAGGGCATTAAAGCCCTTTCTCGATCATGTATTTGAGCAGGTCACCCACACGATAGCTGTAACCCCATTCATTGTCGTACCAACTTACCAGCTTGAAGAAGCGGCTGTTGAGTTCGATGCCGGACCCGGCGTCGTAAATGGAGGAGGACGTGCAGTGAACGAAGTCCGTGCTCACCACCTCGTCCGCCGTGTAATCCAGAATACCCTTCAAGTAGGTCTCGCTCGCCCTCTTCATGGCAGCGCTGATTTCGGCGTAGGAAGTCGGCTTCACGGTCCGCACCGTCAAGTCGACCACCGAAACCGTCGGGGTCGGCACGCGAAACGCCATGCCCGTCAACTTGCCCTTCACTTCCGGACATACCAAACCCACGGCCCGTGCCGCTCCCGTGGTCGAGGGAATCATGTTGATGGCCGCTGTGCGCCCGCCTTTCCAATCCTTCTTGCTCGGGCCGTCCACCGTCTTTTGCGTCGCGGTGTAACTATGAACGGTGGTCATCAGCCCTTCCTCGATGCCAAAGCCCTCTTTGAGGAGAACATGGACGAGCGGAGCCAAGCAGTTCGTCGTGCAACTGGCATTGGAGATGATGTGGTGTGATTTCGGGTCGTACTTTTCGTGATTCACCCCCATGACCACCGTCAGGTCATCACCTTTCGCCGGCGCGGTAATGATCACCTTCCTGGCTCCCGCAGCCAGGTGGCCTTTCGCTTTCTCGGCTTCGGTGAATAAACCGGTGGATTCAATCACCACGTCAACCCCCATGGCCTTCCAAGGCAATTCGGCGGGCGACTTTGCGCTCACGACACAAATATCCACGCCATTCACCACCAGCACATCGTCTTCCGCCTTGTCCGCCGCGGATTTCTTCGAGGCCACCGTGCCGTTGAAGCGGCCCTGCGTGGAATCATATTTGAGGAGATAGGCCAGGTTGTCGGCCGGGACGATATCGCCCACCGCCACGACATCCACGCCTTTTCCGACCAGCCCTTGTTCGACCATGGCGCGAAAAACGAGCCGCCCGATACGGCCGAAACCATTGATTGCAACTTTCACAGACATAATTTCGAGTTCAGGTTCATTGGCTCCGTTTCCACGGAGCGCGGCATGTTATCTACCGACCCCCAAGCGTCAACGATGAACTCCCCCCGTCGGGCAGGCGGTGCATCCCGATGTTGCCGGTGATGCAGGTAGGGCGCGTCCGTCCCGGCGCGCCGCCGGAGCATGATGTTTTGCATCCCGTGGGCGGCGGGCTGGGACAGGCCCGCCCTACCAACAACATCGGGATACACGGTCGGGCAGGGCGGAGTGGCGCCTTTCTCATCGTGCGAGGCCACGAGCCATGCAGGTTCCCAAAATTCCCGGTCGGCGGCGAACTTCGGCGTGGCCTTGAACTCGTCGCGGGCGATTGTTACCGTTCGGGACGTGGCTGACCACCCTGACCCCCGCGCCAACCCTTCTCCATTCACCACCCCGCGTCGATCGATCGAGGGCCGCATCGCACTCGGCTTTTTCCTCGCTCTGGCGATCTCAGCCTGGGCGTGCTGGGCAGCCATCCAAAACTCCCGCCAAAGCCGGGCCACCGCCGATGAAGTGCGCCACACCTACGCGCTCGTGCTCGAAGTCACCAGCCTCCTGGCCGCTCTGGAGTCCAGCGAAACTGCGCTTCGCAATCATCTTCTTGGGGGCGAGTCTGCCGACACCGAACGCTGGCAGCGCGAGACCCATCGTGCCCGAGAGCATCTTCAGGTGGCGCGAAGCCTGGCGCCCCCCCCCCGCACCTGCCTCCAGCCAATGGCCTCGGATCGAGCAACTCGTTTCGGCCGTCCTTCAGGAGGCGGCCTTCATCCACGCCCTGCGCGTCGAGCAAGGATTCGACCCCGCACGTGCACGGCTCCGCGCCTCGCCCTCGTTCGAACTGATCCTCGACCTGCGCCGCAGCATTTCCAACCTCATCACTGCTGAAAACCAGCGGCTCTTGAAACTCGACCAGCAAGCTCACGCCGATGCCACCGCCACTCGCCGCTCCCTGGTCATCGGTTTCGTTCTGAATGTCGGGCTCCTTGCCTCTGCCTTCTGGCTCATCCGCGATGATTTTCGCCTGCGGCGCGAGCAAGCTGCTTCCCTCGCACAAATGAATGAAAAGTTGGAGCGGAAAGTCTTCGAACGCACCGCCGAAATCGCCAAGTCCAATGCTGCATTGGAAGTCGAGAATCTTGAACGTCAATGGGCCTTCGCCTCACTGGAACGGTTCCAACGCCACAACGAACTCATCATCAACTCGATCGTGGAAGCCGTGGTGGTCATCAGCGCCACGGGAGTCGTTCTGCGCATCAACCAAGCCGCGCAGCATTGGACCGGATTCACTCATGAACAATGGATCGGACGAAGGCTTGCCACAATCCTTCGCCCCGCCGCGAACCAAGCCGCTCCGGTCGATTGGAGTTCACATCCGGTCGCCCAAGCCCTGCGCAAAGGGCAGGCCACCACGCTCCAGGGCATGGTCCTCACATGCCAGGACAGGCCCGACGCCGTATGTTCCCTGCGCCTGCAACCAATTCACGACGGCGGCAAAGTCGTGGCCGGCATCCTCTGCTTCAATCTGGCCTCCACCGCCAGTGAGAAAGGTCCCAACCCAGCACCCGCGTGAGAATCCCCGTCCCATGGCTTGCCGCCACTCTGGTTTTCGCCGCCACAGAAACCCACCACGCAGCCGCTTTTCATAATCCCTTTGGAAAATGGCCCAGGCCTGAAGGCCCCGGCGATCAACGCATCCACGAAGTGCTGAACGCCGAGGCCCGACACCTCGCTTCACTCTCCCTGGCCGAAATTCAATCGCTGGAAGATTGGGAAAGGCGCAAAGCCTCGTACCGGACCCAACTCTTCGAGATGCTCGGACTGGATCCACAGCCGCCCAAAACCGCACTTCACGCGACCGTGACCGGAAAGCTCGAGGAGTCCGATTTCATCGTCGAAAAGTTTCACTTCCAATCCCTGCCCGGGCTGTACGTCACCGCCAATCTTTACCTCCCCCGGCCAACCGACCAACCGGTCCCCGCCATCCTTTACGTCTGCGGCCATTCGGTCGTGAAAACCAACGGCGTCAGCTTCGGCAACAAAGTGGGCTATCAACACCACGGCGTCGGCTTCGCCCGCAACGGATACGCCTGCCTCGTCCTGGATACCGTGCAACTCGGTGAAATCGAAGGCATCCACCACGGAACCTATCGCGAGGGCATGTGGTGGTGGAACTCCCGCGGCTACACCTCCGCCGGCGCCGAGGCCTGGAACTGCATCCGCGCGCTGGACTACCTCGAATCCCGGCCGGAAGTGGATGCCCGCCGCATCGGCGTTACGGGCCGAAGCGGCGGCGGCGCCTACTCCTGGTGGATCTCCGCCCTCGATGACCGCATCCGGGCCGCCTGTCCCGTCGCCGGCATGACCGACCTCGAAAACCACGTCGTGGACGGCACCGTGGAAGGCCATTGCGACTGCATGTTCCACGTCAACACCTACCGATGGGACTTCGACCGCGTCGCCGCCCTGGTCGCGCCCCGCCCCCTCCTCATCGGGAACACCGACAAAGACACCATCTTTCCTCTCGACGGTGTCGTCCGGATCCACGAGCGCGTCCGCCGCATCTATGATCTCCACCGTGCCACCGACCGGCTCGGACTCCTCATCACCGAAGGCCCCCACAAGGATAACCAGGACCTTCAAGTGCCGGTCCTGCGCTGGTTCAATCGATTCCTGAAGCACCGTGCTCCCGTGGTGAAAGACGTGGGGGAGCCGCTGTTTACCGGACAGCAATTGAAAGTGTTGGACCGCATTCCGTCGGACGAGATTACGAGTCGGAGCTACGAACATTTCCCGCGGCTTGCCCCGGAAACGACAACCTCATCCCACGAATCGCTCGTGGATACCCTCCGCCATAAAACTTTCGGGGGCTGGCCGGAAGACTCCACGCCGCCGCAAGCCAGACTCTTGCAGCAGTCTGCCCACACTTCGCTGGGCCTGGAATTATCCGTTTATGAATTCGTTTCTCAACCCGGGCTTCCCTTGCGGCTTTATCGCCTGCTTCCGACACAAAGCCGGGTGGACAACGTCGTCGTTGAGATCGCCGACTCCGAACTCTGGAACCATCGCATGGCCGCGATGGGCTCCAACTTTCCTCGTGCGTGCGAAGAGGAATTAAAATGGTTTCCAACCCCAACCACCGCCACGACCAACCTCGCCAACCTGGCCAGCACGCTGCGCCAATCCAACTCGGCGCTCATGCTCCTCGCACCTCGCGGCGTCGGGATGACGGCGCTTGCCTCGGATGCTCGATTCATCACCCAAACCCGGCGACGATTCATGCTGGTCGGACAGACACTCGCCGGCATGCAAGTGTGGGATGTGCGGCGCGGACTGCAGGCGATCCAGGCTTTGGCGGATACGCGCGGACTCCCCGTCACCCTGGCTGCGCCCTCCGCCATGACCGAGGTCGCATGCTTCGCCATCGCCCTCGGTGCTCGCGCCGAACGCGTCGAACTCGCCCACGCCCCTCGTCAGGATAAAGAGGCCCCGGATTTTCTCAATTGGTCGAGATGGGTCACGCCTGCCCGCCTGCTCGATCTCGCCCGAGCCAAATCCACGGTTACCCTCGATCATTCAAAACGATAGTGCCCGACGGCCATCGACCGGGAGGTGAAATCAAACGGCGTTTTCACCAGTAAAGATTTGCCCCTCTGCCGTTTCCTGGAACACTTTCGGCATGCACCCTCGCCATCAGCCCCGCCCGTACCGCGACAACTCCAGCATGATCCGGTTGCCGTCCAATCGAGCGTGCATCATGCGGGCTGGATGGCTGTCCCTGGCTCTCAGTTTGGCCAACATTTCCTGGGTCACCAACGCTTTCGGCGCCCAACCTTCGCCAGCTCCGCAGCGATTCCGACAGGAGATCGCTCTGCATCATCAACCGGACCCTGGCAAACCTTCCGGCCCCATCCAATGCCTCGATGCGCCGCCGTCCGCGAGCCTGCGTGTGTTCGCGTCGGGACGCTGGTGGCAACAGACTCAGGATCGCTGGTCAGAAATCGCGTCCTGCGCCAACACCGAGCCCGATCGCTTTCGATTTCCCGGCCCCGATCACCAACCCCTCACCGTCGGGGTCCCATGGGGACAGGTGCGCCAGTTGTTGCGCCAAGGCGAATCAACCTTGATCGCCACCGCCGACTCGATCCAAGTCCATCAAGCAGGAGGTTCCGAGCTCATCCCATTGCCGGGTCCTTCGACCCTTCACCAGATCGCCCTCGGACCTGGCAACACGCTCCATGCCGCCACCAGCCGCGGACTCTTCAAGCGCGTGGGTTCGGATTGGAAACCGATGACCGCCCTGGATGCGGGCAAGCGCGCGTGGGGCACGGACGAAACGCTCGGCGTGGGATTCGATGGCAAACAACGCCTTTGGTTCTGCACCTCGGCGGGGATCGCCCGAGCAACCGATGAAGGCTGGGAGTTTCTCACTCCCGCTGAAGGGCTGCCCTGGAATCAGTTCACCGGAATCGCTTTCGGCCCGGCGAGTGAGGCCTGGTTCGCCACCAGGCTCGGCGTCATTCGTCTGGACGAATCCGGTTTTCATTACCGGCAAGGTCCCCGCTGGCTTCCTCACGACCACGTTCGACAGGTGGTCGTGGACTCGAACGGGACTGCCTGGATGGCCACCGAGTCCGGCCTTGGCGCCATCGCCCGGCGTTCCATGACGCTCGCCGAGAAAGCGGAGCACTACGAAAGCGAGATCGAGAAGTACGTCAAGCGAACCCCGCTCGGCTACGTGGCCGAAGCGAGACTCCAACGTCCAGCCGATAAATCGAGCGCCCATCCCGACGACAGTGACAATGACGGGCTTTGGACCTCGATGTACGGCGCCGGCCAATGCTTCGCGTATGCGGCGACGAAGGATCCCCAATCCAAAGCACGCGCCGGAAAAGCCTTCACTGCGCTTCGCTTCCTGCAAAAGGTCACGCAGGGAGGCCCCCATGCGCCACCACACGGCTACGTCGCTCGAACCGTGCGCTCGACCTCCCTGCCCGACCCCAATGCCGGACGCCTTGAGGCCGATCGAGAAATGAAGCAGCGCCATGACCGGCTCTGGAAAGTATACGCTCCCCGCTGGCCGCGCAGTGCCGATGGTCAATGGTTCTGGAAAGGCGACACCAGCAGCGACGAATTGGACGGACACTACTTCTTCTACCCGCTCTATTACGATTTCTGCGCCGATACCGAATCCGAAAAAGCGCGCGTTCGCGAAGTGGTTCGCGACCTGACCGATCACCTCGTCCGGCACGGATTCAACTTGGTGGATCATGACGGACAACCAACCCGCTGGGGCGTGTTCAGCCCCGAACAGCTCAATCACAACAAGGATTGGATGATTGAACGGGGGCTGAATTCGTTGAGCATGCTGTCGTACCTGGCCGTGGCCGAGCACGTGACGGGCGACGCCAAGTACGGTGAAACTTCGAAAATGTTGATCGAGCGGCATCACTACGACCAAAACGCGGTCGTGCCAAAAATCCAAATGGGCACGGGTTCCGGAAATCAATCGGATGATGAAATGGCCTTCATGTCTTTTTACTCGCTGTTCCGCTATTCGAAGAACGCGGCGCTAAGGGAAAAACTGATTTTCGCGTTCTATGGTTCCTGGGCTTTGGAACAACCGGAAATGAATCCCTTTTTCCACTTCGCCTACGCGGGCCATGCCGCAGGCGCCAAGATTGACAATCCCTTTGGATCCTATCCGCTGGCGCCCTGGGACGGATGGCACCAAGACTCCATGGCAACGTTGTACGGATTTCCCCTGGACCGGCTGAACTGGCCTCACAAAAACAGCCATCGCCTGGACTTGCAATGGCTCGAACCCCAGCGATCCGTGGACATCTACGAACCGCGCAAACGCACCCGCGGTTTCCGCGGGAACGGGAAAGTTCTGCCGGTGGAAAACCGCCACTTCAACCATTGGAACACCGATCCGTGGCAACTGGATTACGGAGGCTCGGCCCACGAACTCGCCTCCGGCACGGTGTTCCTCCTCCCCTACTATATGGGTCTTTACCACGGCTTCATCGAAAAGCCATAGCCCGGGGATTTCTGGGCGCGCAGAAGCCGTGAGATTTCCGGGCCAGTCTCACCCGGCGTCGTTTCACGCACGTCTTCACAGCACCGTTCAATGCGGCGTGAACGCTGCGCTCCGAGCGGAACCTTTCGAATGCACCGAAATCAGCCCGCAATTCACCCTTAATCCTTAAATCGGCAGTTGAACCTGGTGAAGCTCAGCAAGGCCTGGATGAGAAAGACACGACGAAGCACCAGGGCTATCCTTTTTCCTGGAACCGGCAATTCAGCAGCGAAACTTGAGAAAAGCGTCTGACGCCAAGATCTGGCGATAGATCGATGCGGATCCATTGCCGTTTCCAGCAAAAAGACTCCGCCGGGCCGAGGTGCGGAAGGGTGAGAAACTTCAGCATTAAGTAAGTCGGGAGGTTTAAGGGCAACTGACGCTCGAAAGTTCAACCCGTCGCAACCGACTTAACGCAACTCAAACTCGTCCCGCCAGGAATCCCAACGGGATTCCGTCCCGAAGCCCAAGGTTGCGAGGAACGAGCTACCTTGGGTCACAGTTCGACAATGGAAACCAACCCCAACGGGGTTGTGACAAAATCCTATTTCCGTTTGGCGGGGTAAAGCCACAACCGCGTTGCGGTTGAATTCATTTCAAACGGCGACCCAAGGTAGCTCGTTCCTCGCAACCTTGGGCTGGAGGACACAATCCCTTTGGGATTGAAGGCGGAACTGGACATCGAGGCAGCGAACATGGTCACCACCACCGCCACGCGGTTGAAGGCGACCCGACTGACGTGGGACCGCGTTGACCTGACGGAAGGCACCATCACGCTCGACCGCAGCATGGCGAAGACGCGCCAGCGCCGGATCGTGAAGTGGCCGGAGAATGCGATTGCGTGGCTGTTGAAGAAGTGCTGGTGGATTCCTTGGGGCGACGACCTTTACCAGTTCGAAAACATACGCACGCGGCTCAAGGAGCGCATCCGCGCGCGCGTGATCCGGTGGCTGGGCCACATCGTGACCTACATCCCGGGTGAACACGCGCTGGCGCGGGAATGGTATGCGACGGGCGCGGCCTTCCACGAGTGCCTGTGTTACGCGAGCAATACGGTGGCGCTGCGGCCACCGCGACCGAAGGCCGGCTCCACGCTCGTCATCCAGGTGGACAACTCCGCATATGCGCGCAACAACCACATGAATGCGATGGACCGGATCCAACGATCCCGGCAGGGCCAAACCACTCGAATCCGCTGATCCGGCATTGGGAACAAATCTTCGAGATGGCTCGTGAGCCTTCTGCTTAAGGCGGACTCGGTTGGGTTACGTCGCCGAAGGGCTTCCAAAGGCGGCTCATGGGTTTCATATAGCCATACGTCAGGAACTTCCTCTTGTTCCAGGTTTCAACTCGAGAGTCACCCATGAGGATGTTACCGAGGCCGGCCTGCTCGCGCTTCCCGGGTCCGCCCAACACCCCCCAACCTTGTCCTTTTCCCTGGTGGCGTGTTGCCAGCACGTCCACTTCATTGGGCCAGACATGACCGTCGTTGAGGGGAGCGTCCAAGGCTTCCTCCATGAAGATCATTGACTTGAGCGGTTCAACCCAAGCCGAAAGCTTCCCGTTGTAGGCGGTGATGTCCGTGCCTGGGCCACTGATCGCATAGCTAAAGTCCCGGCGATCTGACCATGGACCGGGCCTCTTTAAATGAATCCTATCGGTCGGGCAGAGGTAAACGTTCGTCGTGGTCAGGTACTTGAAAAGTTGTCCCTCTGTCAGTTTCCTATTGTTGTCCTTATCGAGCCAATTCTGCATGTGCGGAACTCGTTCATCATTGTCATCTGCGAAGAAAATGACCGCCAAGCCGAATTGTCTCAAATTGTTCAAACAGCCCGTGAGCCGGGCCTTTTCTTTAACCCGGCCAAGTGTGGGTAGGAGCATGCTGGCCAGGATGGCAATAATGCCGATAACCACCAGCAGCTCGATCAAGGTAAAGCCAGCCTTCGAGGTTTGGACTTTCATAGGACGTTTGATTACGGTTGCGGGAATCATGTGGCCGCTACATTGGAACTCCCACGATTGCAAGCTAATTCTACTCCAATCAAATCGAGGCCGTGTATCCTGATGTTGTTGGTAGGGCGGGCCTGTCCCAGCCCGCCGCCCACGGGATGCAAAACATCATGCTCCGGCGGCGCGCCGGGACGGACGCGCCCTACCTGCATCACCGGCAACATCGGGATGCACCGAAATCGAGGTCATATCTCTGTATTTGACGAATAGGAATTTGCTATTCACGGCTGGAAGCGAAGCCTGAACGTTCCGGGTCTCTGCCGCAGGACAAACGCCCTTTTGAGGCGATCCTTGGAGTCTTCCCGGCTGAGAGGGTCTCAGAGGCCGCCCAAGGCGGGAATCCTGTCCCGCGAGCTCTCGGAAAAAGGTGGTGGAGACCCGAATTCTAACCCCACCCGGACAGAGGGGGAGGCTCAAACTGTCCGCCGCGTTTCGCAAAATCTCATGCGGACCGCCCGACTTAACGCGACTCAAACTCGTCCCGCCGGGAATCCCAAAGGGATTCCGTCTCGAAGCTCAAGGTTGCGAGGAACGAGCTACCTTGGGTCACAGTTCGCCCATGGAAACCAACCCCAACGGGGTTGTGACGAAATCTTATTTCCGTTTGGCGGGGTCAAGCCACAACCGCGTTGCGGTTGTCATGAGGACAACTGCCGTTCCAAGGTTTACAGGTCCATCCTTTTCAACAGAATCCCTGCAATGTCCGTCGATTCCAAGGTCTCCCGCTCCTCCTTCCGGTCCGGCACAATCAGCACAGGCCCGTCGATCGGATCATCCACCGGACGTCCATGGGATCCTCCCACCAACCCGGCATCCAACGGAATGACGTCCATCAGCATCCGGAAACCGAGTTTCTTTTGCAGCAACCGCCAGGCGATCCTCGCTTTCACCGCCGGAATCTTGGGATCCAGGAACAACTCCACAGGATCATAGCCGGGTTTGCGGTGGATATCGACGCAGCGTGCGAAATCCGGGGCGACTCGATCCTCCATCCAATAGTAATAGGTAAACCACGCGTTGGGAGCGGCGATGGCGATCAAGTCTCCCGCCCGCGCATGATCAACACCCCAGGCGCGCTTGGCGTCACCTTCCAGCAACTGGTCCACGCCCGGAACGGACCGCAACACCCGGGCGACATCGTCCTTCACGCGGGGATCGTTGCAGTAGACATGAGCCACTTGATGATCCGCCACCGCGAAAGCGCGGCTTGCACCGGTGTTGAGCAGTTCCAGCCCCAATTCTTCTTTCACCACCAGCCATCCCTTTTCGCGCAAGACGCGATTGAGATGAACGGGATGGTCCACCGCGGTGATTCCGTATTCGGAAACCACCAAAGGCTGCACCTGCCGCTCCTCGAAGAAATCGATGAGATCACCCGCCATCGCGTCGATTTCCGCGATGTCCCGGGCAACGCGAGCATCCCTCGGACCCCAGCGTTGAAAGTTGTAATCGAGGTGCGGAAGATAGATGAGTGAAAGCGTGGGTTGATGTTCTTCCTCCACCCACTTCGCCGAAGCCGCGATCCAGCGTGAGACCGCGTCGGCTCTGCCCGCCGGTGAATCCACTCCCGCTGACGGACCCCAAAAACAAGGGAACGGAAATTCTCCCAACTGCGCCTTGACCGAGGACCGCAACGCTTCCGGCCACGCGTAAACATCGAACACCTTTCGCCCGTCGGCGGGATACATGGGTCGAGGCGTGATGGACCAGTCGGCGCTGGAAAACATGTTGTACCACCAAAACAACTTGGCGCAGGTCATCCCGGCGGCGCGACCGCGTCCAATCTCCCAAACCTTGGGAGCTTGCACGAGGTGATTGGACTGCTTCCAAAAGTGGACCTCGGCGAGATCTCGGTCGTACCATCCGTTGGCGACGATGCCATGTTCGGACGGCCGCTTCCCGGTCAGGTAATTGGCTTGGGCGGTGCAGGTGACGGCGGGGAAAGCGGCGCGAATCGAGTGCAGCCTCCCCTTTCGGGCAAAAGCGGCCAGCCTGGGAGCATGTTGTTCCAGACAATGCGGGGTCAAACCCACCACGTTGATCAGGGCGAGACGTTGCATGACAAACTCCGGGCCGTGACCAACCCTGGAGCGGGAAGAATTACGCTCTGAAAACGGTCTCAGCGCAAGCGTGTTGCCTGTATTTTGAGCGCGCGAAACCGACCCGACTAACCGTTGACATCCCCCCCGCCGTTGCTATCTTGCCGCCTCGATTTTTCGCGGCATTTCACTCCCGAATACGATCCAGAAGAACAATTTATGGCAAAATCAAAATTCGTTTACACGTGGGGCAATAAAAAGGCCGATGGCGATGGCAGCATGAAAGCCTTGCTCGGCGGCAAAGGGGCCAATCTCGCCGAAATGACCCGCATCGGTCTGCCCGTGCCTTCGGGCTTCACGATCACCACCGAGGTCTGCACCTACTACTACGCCCACAAGCGAACTTATCCGCCCGAACTCCAGAAACAAATGGAGGCAGGCGTCGCCAATATGGAAAAAATCATGGGCACCCGCTTCGGCGCGACCACCGGCATCCCCCTGCTCGTCGCCGTCCGCTCCGGCGCCCGCGATTCCATGCCGGGCATGATGGACACCATTCTCAATCTCGGGTTGAACGACCAAACCGTGCTCGCTTTGGCCCAAGCGACCGGCAACGAGCGCTTCGCCTGGGATTGTTACCGCCGGTTCATCCAAATGTACGGCGACGTCGTCCTCGGCGTGCAAAAACGCGAAGGCGAAGATCACGAGCCGTTCGAAACCGAGATCCACGGTTACAAACACGAAGTTTACCACGCGGACATCGAGGATTCCAAACTGACCGCCGCCGATCAGCAGGAACTCGTCAAGCGGTTCAAAGCTCTGGTGAAGGAACGCACCGGCAAGGTTTTTCCCAACGATCCCTGGGACCAACTGCGAGGAGCGGCCGGCGCGGTCTTTAGTTCATGGATGAACGACCGGGCCATCGTGTACCGGCGCAAATACAACATCCCGACCGAATGGGGAACCGCCGTCAACGTTCAGGCCATGGTCTTCGGCAACACCGGCGACACCTCCGGTTCCGGCGTGGCCTTCACCCGGAACCCCGCCAATGGCACGAACGAGTTCTACGGCGAGTTTCTGGTCAACGCCCAGGGTGAGGACGTCGTCGCCGGCGTGCGCACACCCGAACCCGTGCTCAAGCTCCGGGATGTCATGCCCAAGAGCTACGCCGAGTTGCTCAACGTCCGCAAACTCCTCGAGAAACATTTCAAGGACGTGCAGGACATCGAGTTCACCGTTCAAGACGGCAAGTTGTTCATGCTCCAGACACGCAACGGCAAGCGAACCGCCGCCGCCGCGCTCAAGTTCGCCGCCGACATGGTGCGGGAAAAATTGATCGATTGGGAAACGGCCGTGCTGCGCAATCCCGCCGACCAGCTGGAACAGTTGCTGGCGCCCATCTTCGACCTCGCCGAAGTCAAGAAAGCCAAGGTCATCGCCACCGGGCTTCCAGCCGGTCCCGGCGCGGCCACGGGCAAGATTTACTTCAACGCTGAGCGCGCCGTCCAGGCCGCCGACAAGAGCGAAAAGGTGCTCCTGGTTCGCGTGGAAACTTCGCCGGAGGACCTTCGCGGAATGATTGCGGCCGAAGGCATCCTCACCGCCCGCGGCGGGGTCAGTTCCCACGCCGCGCTGGTCGCCCGCCAGATGGGCAAAGTTTGCGTTTGCGGCGCAGCCGCCGTCCAAATCGACTACGACCGCAAGGTCGCGACGATCGATGGAAAAACCTTCAAGGAAGGCGACTTCCTTTCCATCGATGGCACCTCCGGACTGGTCTATGCCGGTCAAATCAAGACGGCTCCTTCCGAGATCATCTCCGGCCTGCTCAACGGGGACAAAGCCTCGCAGGCCACCGAGAAATACAAGAACTACACCCAGCTGATGGCGTGGTGCAAGAAAGCGACGCGCCTGAGTGTTCGCACCAACGCCGACACGCCGGAACAAACCGCGCAAGCCATCGCGTTCGGCGCCCAAGGCATCGGCCTGACCCGCACGGAACACATGTTCTTTGAAGGCGACCGCATCGACGCCATGCGCGAGATGATCCTCGCGGACACGCTCGAAGCCCGCGAAACCGCCCTGGCCAAGCTGCTCCCTTACCAACGGGAGGACTTCTACGGCATCTTCAAGGCGTTGAAGGGTTACCCGGCGACCATCCGTTTCCTCGATCCGCCCCTCCACGAATTCCTGCCCCACTCAAAGGAGCAGCAGCTCGACCTGGCCAAGAAACTGGGCATTGCCGTGGAAAAAATCATGAGTCGTGTCCACGAATTGCACGAATTCAATCCAATGCTTGGTTTCCGCGGATGCCGGCTTGGCATCAAGTATCCGGAAATCACCCGCATGCAGGCCCGTGCCGTTCTCGAAGCCGCCGCCCAAGCGAACAAGGACGGCCACAAGGCGAAGCCGGAGATCATGATTCCGCTCGTCGGCTTCAAGAAGGAGCTCGATCTGCAAGTCGCCCTCGTCCACGAAGTCGCCGCCCAGGTGCAGAAGGAAAAGAAAGTCAAAATCGCCTACTCTGTTGGCACCATGATCGAAATCCCCCGCGGCGCCCTGACGGCGGATGAGATCGCCCAAACCGCGGAATTCTTCAGCTTCGGCACGAACGACCTCACGCAAACCTGCCTGGGCATGTCGCGCGACGATTCCGGCTCGTTCCTTGGCGCTTACACCGAGAGCGAGATTGTGAAAAAGAATCCTTTCGCCTCCATCGACCAGACCGGTGTCGGCCAGTTGGTGCGGATCGCGGCCGAGAAGGGCAACGCGACCCGTCCCGGCATCAAACTCGGCATTTGCGGCGAACATGGCGGCGATCCCGATTCCGTGAAGTTCTGCCACCGGGCCGGCCTCACTTACGTGAGTTGCTCACCTTACCGCGTTCCGGTAGCCCGCCTGGCGGCGGCGCAGGCCGCGATCGAAGAAAAACGCAAAGCCAAGCCCGCCAAGAAAAAGTAGTTCACGCGCGCCCGCTTGTTCAGTTCAACAAGCCGCCCGGCTCAACCCGGGCGGCTTTTTTTGATTCATGGCCATGTTTTGAGTGAGTTCCGGCGCGCCCCGACAACTTGCGGATGCACCGCGCCCCCCGCGGTGGCTCCTTTCGCCTTGCCTTGGCGAGGACTTCGTCGATCATCCGCAGTCGAACCCGTCCCATGAATCGACGCCGATTTCTTGGCACCGCCTTCTCCGCCGCCGCTCTGGGAGATCCCAAACTCTGGCCCAACCTCCCGCGTGTCTGCGCGAAGGAAGCCCGGCTGCCCCAAGCATGGGTCCGGTTTCATCCCGATCTCGAACCCGTCGTGCACTGGATCGAGAACACTCCCCGTGAACGCATCCTGGGCGAAGCCGTTCATCGCATCCGGCGCGGACTCGCTTATCGAGATCTGCTGGCGGGTCTGTTCCTCGCGGGAATCCGCCAGGTCCAACCCCGCCCCATTGGCTTCAAATTCCACGCGGTGCTCGTGGTCAACTCCGCCCATCTGGCCAGTTTGGAATCAGGGGAAACAGACCGCTGGCACCCCATCCTTTGGGCGTTGCATCGATTCAAATTGTCGCAGGAGGCAGACGAGCGGGAAGGAGATTGGGCGTTGGGCGCCGTCGAGGAATCCAAGCTTCCCCCTTCGCACCTCGCCAGGTCCGCCTTCATCGAAGCGATGGAGCGATGGGATGAATCCGCCGCCGATGCCGCGATCACCGCCCTGGCCCGTACCGCCGGCGCGCACGAGATCTTCGATTTGCTTTGCCGCTTTGGGCTCCGCGACTTCCGCGAAATCGGTCACAAACAAATCTACATTTCGAACGCTTTCCGGGTGCTCGACGTCATCGGCTGGCGGCACGCCGAACCCGTGCTCCGCGGCATCGTCTACGGATTGCTCGATACCGACCGCGATCCGAACCCCTCCAAATCCGACCTGCCGGCAGACCGGCCTGGGCGACGCAACCGCGAACGTCTCAAGGACATCCCGGATCCGTGGCTCGCAGGACGGCCCAACGACGACACGTCTCGCCGCATTCTTGCCGCGTGTCGCGACGCGTCCGCCATCGACCTCGGCGAAATCGTGATCCAGTCGTTGCGCCAGGGATCGAGTCCGGCCTCGATTTTTGACGGACTGCATGCGGCCACGGCGGAACTTCTCCTGCGCGAGCCGGGCTTGGTGTCGATGCATGCCTGGACGACGACCAACGCGGCGCGCTATGCCTGGAACCGCGTTTCCCATGATGAAACGCGCCGGTTCATGCTCCTGCAAAACGCCTCGTTCATCCCGCTCTTCCGAGGGCAGCCGAAAAAGAGCACCGTCGCGCTCGACCAGTTGCCCGTGGAACCTCTCGAGGAATCCGGACCCGAAGCCTTGCACAAACTCTTCGAGGGGCCGATTCGGCAGCCGGGCGCCGCCATCCGATTGCATTCCTGGCTTGAGGCCGGCCATGACCCGGGAGCGTTCGCCGCCACAGCCCGGCGATTTCTTTTCGCCAAAGGAACCGACGCTCACGATTACAAGTTCTGTTCGGCCTTTTTGGAGGACTACCCGCACATCGCGCCGCGATGGAGAAACCCCTTCCTGGCCGCCAGCATTCTATACCTGCGGGGCGCTCAAGATCCTGATAATGCGGTCATCCAGCAGATCCGCGAGGCGCTGAAATCGTGATCACGCCATCATTCCTTCCGAATCGCCGCTTGCTTCAAGCGAGCCGGGGTTATTTGTTTGAGATTCACGAAACAAACGCCAGGAAACCGCAGGTAGCGATCGAATCGACGACCAGATCGCGCTGAATTCTTTTCCCGTACTTCATCGGTATCGAAAGAGCAGAGGAAAGAGGAAGACCACCACCACCGCCCACACGCCGTAGACCGGCAGGTAATCCGTCTGCCACTGGACAAGGGAGGTGAACGAGCCGCGTCCTCTGAGGAATCGGATATAGAGCGCGCCGGACCGCGACCGTCATGAAACCCAGTCGCGCGAGGGCATATCGCCTCGCCAGCATTGGCCAATCGCGAAGGGCCTGAAACGGGGTTTGATTCATCATCATCCCCCCCTCCCACCCAAGATGAAGGGACCGTTTTCGCATGCGCTTTGCAAGGCAAACACCGGAGGGAGCGAAAGCAATCTCACGGGTCGAAAAAGAAACCCTTCGACCGCCTCCCGCTTCGAATGAAATCTCTGATCAACCAGGGGTCAGGAACTCCGCCACCATGCCCCTTCCCCGCTCCCGAGAATTTCTTCCAAGTCAACTCTTGCCAAATCAAAACCAATTTCCAGGATTGTTTCGCGCGGGGTTTGCCGGTTGGAATGTGCCCCGACACGACTTATGGACATCACCAGAACTGCCTACGGAACCTGGAGTGGCGGACGCTACATGCACTTTGGCGAGCCGCTTTCCGAAGAACGCTTCATCCAAGTCATCCAGCACGCCTACCGGCGCGGGGTCCGCACTTTTGTCACCGCGGACGTCTATGGCAACGGCGCCGCGGATGCCATGATTGGACGAGCCCTGGACGGCCTTCCCCGGGATTCCTACTGCCTCGTCGGGGCGGTAGGACACGACTTCTACTCGGGGAAACGGGACGGTTCCAAAGGTTTCCCCCGCTTCACCCACCCGAGCCTGCGTTCCCCGCGCGACTACGCGGACTATCTGCGCATGGCCACCGAGAAGTCCCTCGAACGCTGCCGCGCCAGCCGCTTTGACACCATTCTGCTCCACAATCCTGATTCCACCGGCTACAGCCACGATGCGGTCTGGAAAGGGATGGAACAGCTTCGCGAGGCCGGCCTCACGGATATGCTGGGAATCGCTCCCGGCCCCGCCAACGGGTTCACCCTCGACATGATTCTCTGCTTCGAACGCTTCGCCCCACTCCTCGACTGGGCCATGATTATTTTGAACCCGCTCGAACCCTGGCCCGGCCGTCTCTGCCTGCCCGCAGCGGTCCAGCATGAAATCAACATCCTCACGCGCGTGGTCGATCATGGCGGACTCTTTCACGACGACGTCAAACCCGGCCATAAGTTCGGACATCAGGACCACCGGGCCTTTCGCCCCGCAGGATGGGTCGAGGCAGGGACTGCCAAGATCGAGCGCATGCGCGATGTCGCTCAACGGCACAACTTGTCCCTCCTTCAGCTGGCCTGTTTGTGGAACCTCGCCCATCCCAACGTCCGGAGCGTCGTCCCCACCTTCATCCAAGAGACCGAAGGCTCCGCCAAGACCATCGAATCGAAACTCGACGAATTCGCCGCCCTTCCTCAGGTGTCCTTGACCGAAACCGAGCGCGATTTCATTGCCGAGATCGGAAACAATAAGGGTTGCATGGCACTGAAAGGCGCGAGCCTCTCCCACACCGGTGAAGCCGAAGCCGATCGCTGGTGTCTCAATGACGACCTGCGGGCCGTGGCCCGGCGCTGGTCCATCGATCCCGCCGCCGAACTCGAATACCTTCACGCCCCCGCCGCAGGCGCTCGCGCATGAAAGAAAGCTACATCGCCGCCAAGGAACGGTGGGCGCGGAAAATGAGCGGCCAAGCCAAACCGCAACCCCGCTCCATCGACCGCCTGCCCCCGGGACAGCGCCAGGTCCACAACTTCCCCGTCCTCGATCTCGGGGTGCATCCCGTCATCCCCCCCGAATCCTGGGAATTGAGAATCCACGGACACGTCGAAACGCCCGTCACCCTCGATTGGGAACGGTTCATGGCGCTGCCCCAGTTCGAAGACGTCAGCGACTTTCATTGCGTCACCACCTGGAGCCAGTTCGACATGGCGTGGAAGGGAGTTTCCTTCTTCACCCTGGCCGAACTGGTGCAGCCAAAATCGACCGCCACCCACGTGTTCTTCAAATCCCACGACGGCTATTCCACGAACAATCCGCTTGAGGTGTGCCTGGACGACGACGTGCTCCTCGCCCACACCTGGAACGAAAAACCAATCTCCAAAGAACATGGCGGACCCGTCCGGGTGATCATTCCGAAACGGTATGCGTGGAAAGGCGCGAAGTGGGTCCGGGAGATTGTCTTCCTCGACCGCGACTTGCTCGGCTTCTGGGAAGTGCGGGGATATTCGAACACCGCCGATCCTTGGAAAGAGGAGCGATTCGCGTAGTCAGCCAGGTCAGCTTCAGCCGCGTGCCAGCGCCTTCAGGTGTGAAATGCGGAAGATCGCGCCCCGCGGCTTGCGGTCGGTACATTCGATGTCCCAGCCGTGGGCGGCGACGATTTGCTTCACCACGGCCAGACCTAGACCCGTCCCTTCACGATGGGTTGTGAAATAGGGCCTGAAAATATCCTGCTTGCGATCGTCGGGCACACCCGGACCGTCGTCCTGAATCTCCATCGCCGCGTGCCCGTTCGTCCGGCTCACCCGCACTTCGATCTCGCCGCCTTCGCCGATGGCCTGCAAGGCGTTGAGCAAAAGATTGAAGAGGGTCTGCCTCAGCAACGGCTCGTCCGCTTCCACCACGAGATCATCGCAAGCCATGGCCAAGCGGGCCTTTTTTTCCTCGATATCGAAGGCCAAAGCACGCGCCACATCGGCGGTCACAGCCGAAAGCCGCACCGGACCCAGCCGCACTTCGCGAGGCCGCGAATAATTGATGAACTCGTTCAACTGCGCCGTCACGCGGTCCGACTCCTCCACGATGGCGGAGGCGCGTTCGAGGATTTCCGAGGGCGCCGCGCGTTCACGGACGATCAACTGGGCGAGACCTCGAATGATGTTCAGGGGATTGCGCGTCTCATGGGCGAGCCCGGCGGCGGCCACATTGAGTTGTTTGAGCTGTGAATTCATCTCGCCTGCCTTGGCCAGGCGAATCTCCAGATCGGCGGACCGCAACACATTGCCCCACGCCAGTCCGAGTCCGGCGCAAGCCGCGGCCGCCAAGGCCGCAATCATGAATCGCAATCGGAGATCGGCCGCGACCGCCTCCCGCACCGAATCCGTGGGCAGCACGATCACGAAGCTATGCAGCCCCTGCTTGGCAATGAGATTCCGATACTCCTCCTCGGACATCCACGGAGGCCGCCCGCCGCGCCCTCGATTCCGATCCCGGAAAGGCCGCGGGTTGGGTGCGTTCGTGACCGAGGGAGCAGCCACGCGCCCAGGCTCGTCTTCCGTCTGGCTCCGCGAAGCTCTCGCGGTGCCGGAGTCGGGTCCAAATGGAGGCGCGGTGGGAAAGTCGGCAACGACGATGGCCTGCCGTTGCTGATTCGTTTCAGAGCCGGGAGTCACTCCGAGATCCACCAGATTGGCGAGGACGAGATTGTCACCCTGCCAAGTCACGCCGGCCGCCGCGTGCTGCGCGGCCTCGTCAAGATCGGCCCGACCCGCAGTCACCACGCTTTCCCCGTTGGTGTTGAGCAGCGTGATGGAGCGGAGATCGCCTCGCTGCAAAAGATCCCGCAAGGCGGATTCCATGCGCTCCTTGGACACAAGCCCGCCCCAACGCCGTTCGGAGCGGATCACGATGCCCAAGGTGGAGGTGATGTCGCGGCCGCGGCTGATCAGGGACTGGCGCGCCCCCTCTCCGACACGTCGGTGCTCGCCCCATTGCCAGGCGAGCACGACCGCCCACACAGCGGCCAGCATCACATAAACCCAATTTCCGCGCGGAGTCATGGCTGGCCGGACCCGCTATTGCGGCGGTGTTGGCTGTGTCTTGCCGCCGGAGTTCTTGCCGGATTTTTTTGCGGCGTTCTGCTTTGCTTTCTGGGCGGCTTTCGTGGTTTCCTGCCCGGGAATGGGGGATTGGCCGTCGAAAAACCGGTTCACTTCCTCATCTTTGAACGATTCCGGTGTCATCTTCAAATTCGAGCTCTCCACCTGCGACATCTTCGCGAGCTCGGACGGATGTTGAATCACAAAGGGCGTCAGGAAGATCAGCAGTTCCGTGCGAGTGTCCGCCTTCACTTTGCGCTTGAACGCGTAGCCCAGGAGCGGGATGTCGCCGATCAAAGGGACCTTGCGATCCTGGTCGGTCTTCTGTTTCTCAATCAATCCTCCGATGACGACCGTGCTCCCGTGCGGAGTCACGACGACGGTGTCGGCGGATCGCTTGTCGATGACGGGCGAATTGACGGTGTCCGAAATCGGAACCGTGCGGTCGCTCAACGAGGAAATCTCCGGAGTCAGGATCATTTCCACCAGCCCATCGGATGTGATGAAGGGGGTGACGCGGAGGATGATGCCAATGTCCTGGTATTGCACGGTGTTGACCGTCTGTCCTTGATCGGTGATGCGCGAGTTCGTGATGAAGGGCACCTCCTGGCCCACGATGATCGTCGCTTGCTGGTTGTTCCGGGCCAGGATGGACGGGCGTGAGAGAATTTCTGTTTTCCCGGCGACCGACAGGCCGCGCAACACCACTTCCAAATCGTCTTTTAGAACTCCGTAAGTGCCTCCTCCAAAGGCTTGCTGCGCGGCGCCCAATCCGAAGTTGGACAGCGCGTTATTGGTCATGCCGGATCGAGGCTTGTGGGTGATGCTTCCTTCCACGCCGAAATCCAGGTTGTCGCCGTGGGTGACCTGGGCGAACACCACCTTGATGAGCACTTGCGGCTTCGGACGATCGAGACTCTTGATGACGGTCTTGATGCGTTCGTTTGTTTCGTCGTCGGTGACGATGATTAACTGCCGCGTCTCCGGATCCGAGGTGATCATCGCGTCACCCACCATCGTGCTGTTTTGATAATCTCGCGCCCCCCCTAAACCACCTCCCCCGGCCCGTGCTCCCCCGGTGGTGGCTCTCGTGGTCGCGCGTTGTTGAGCAAGAGCGTCGACGGTAAACGTGGCCAGTACCACGGCCAGCAACACCATCCGCATCCCCGATCTGCTATTAGGCTTCATGATCAAAAATCCTTTCGCGAATCATTCTCCTCGGGCCCTCAGCGGAACCCGCCTCCACCGCCGCCCCCACCCCCCCCAAACCCGCCTCCGCCCCCGCCTCCGAATCCCGATCCGAACGCGTTCCCTTGTTGTCGGCTGGTGTTTTGCAGCCGGTTCTGCAACGCGTTATTCTGCTGGCTGTTCAGGCTGGTGTTGCGGGAATTCTGCGACTCAAAGAGGTTTCGCAGAACCGTTTCCACTTCCGTCGAATCGGCGTTGTCGAGCGAGTAAACGAACACTTTTTGTTTCCGGGCCGGATTCATATCCAATTGTTCGATCATCTCAGAAATCTGCGGCATCAACTCCTTGGCCGCGCTCACCACCACCGAGGAGGTGCGTGGGTCCGCCACGGCCAGCACTCGTCCCTGGCGTTTCTTCCGTTCGCTGTCGCCCGACGCGGTGTTGTTGCCGCGACCTCCGCCCCCACCGCCGCCAAACGGAAACCCGCCCCTACCCCCGCCGAAAGTAAATCCGCCCCCTCTCGTATCCTGCGTGGTCGCCGTGTCGGGAAAGAGTTCCGACAAGAGTTCCGCCATTTCGGCCGGGTCGGAGTGCTTCAGAGTGAACACCCTTAACTCCGTGAGGTCTTGAACATCCGTGTCCACCGACCGGATCAATTCCTCGATGGTCTGCATGAACTCCTCGGAAGCGTTCACAATGAGGGCGTTGCTGTGTTCGTCCGCGACCGCGACGACCCGCTTGGCGGACGTTTGCGCCGTGCTGTTGCCACCGCGGCCTCCCCCACCCCCGCCGCCGCCACCAGCACCACCTCCTCCTCCAAAACCAGCCAAACCAGCTAACCCGGCCCGGCCCCCGAAACCTCCAAAGCCGCCAAATCCTCCGGCTCCCCCGCCGCGATTGCCCGTCGTGCTGTTGTCCTGGAACAGATCCCGAATCGTGCTTGCCAGGGCCTTGGCATCGGCATAACGCAACGGAAAGACTCGAATCGTGGAAGCTCCTGCGACCGAAGTATCGAGCGCGGCGATGATCTCGGCGACGCGGCGGATATTGACCTGGGTGTCGGTGATCAGAATCGCGTTGCCGCCTTCGTTGGAAGCCACTGACGCGGTGGCCGGCATCAAAGTTTGCAGGTCGCGCAACAATTGCGGGGCGCTGATGTAGCGCACCGGAAGGATTTGCGTCACCATTTCCTCGTTCTTGGGTATCGAGTCCGGATTGCTGCCCGACTTGACCGGCACATTCTTCTTCTTGGCGTCGTCCTTCGACAAAACAGTCAAAGTGCGCCCCTCGCGCATGACCGCATAGCCGTTCTTGTCGAGCACCTTGGCCAGGAGTTCGATCGCTTCCGTGCGGGTCAGGGGTTGATGGCTCCAGATGTCCACGTTCCCCTTGACCTGCGTATCCAGCACGATGATGAAGCCCGCGGCCTCGCTCAAATAGTTCAACACCATGTCGAGCGGAACGCCTCGAAAATTAAGGCGAAGCTCCGCCTTCTCGGCCTCCTTGGTCTCGGCGGCCCCCGCGCGCTCAGGCTCGAGGGTGTTACCGCGCCTGGGCACTCGCCGGTCGCGTGCTTCATTGCCCTCCGCCGCCCCCTCGCGAACCGCCGAGGGGCGGGCGCCGCGGACAGACGGTTCGGATTCCTGGCTTCGGACAGCCTGCGGCAGTGCCATCAGTCCGCACACAAGCATCAGCATCGTGGTTTTCATGGGTTCAATTCCTTTTGTCGTTTCTCAAGCAACCGTTTCAAAATGTCGTTTTCTCCCCCACTCGACGCGGGGGCCGCGGGAGCGTCGGAGGACACCGGGACCACCTCCGCCTGGGATGGCTTGGACCATGCCCCCTGATCTTCCCGCTTCATCTGTTCACCCACTTTCATCTCAAAACCGGCCCCGTCCTTTTCCAACTTGACCCCCGAAGGCTCGATCGCTTTGACCCTAAATCCAGCGATCGAATCGCCCACCTTCGCGGGCTTGCGATAGGAGGACGCGGCACTCACGAAAAACGCCACGGGACCCTTGTCGTAGCTCATCGTGCCCCCGAGGGAAAACGTCTCAACGACCGGTGTCCGCCGCGCGGGGCCGTTCGTGGAACGTCCGGCACGGGGTCCGCGATTGGCGTTAAAAATATTTTTTCCAAGGAGGATCTTGAAGGCGTCGAGGCCGGCAGAACCATTCGTCGCGGAGGTCGCCTCGGAAGAGACGGCATGGGTGGTGGAAGGCTCGGCACCCGCTCGACGGTCGCGTCCACGGTCTCGGTCCCGATCTCGTGATCTCCGCCCAGATTCGAGATTCGTGGACCCGGCTTCTACGACCTGGAGTGCGCCTGGAGCCTCGGACTCTGCGGCAGCCGCGTTCGATTCCAAACCCCCGAGAAGAATGGACAACAGGGGCAGCAAAAGAATCCGGATCGGGCATCCCCGAATTGGGATCGAAGATCGCCTGGTGGCCGGGAGAGCCCGTTTCGACAAAGGGTGGCAAAACGTCATGTTCAAGGCTTTCGTTCCAGAGGTGCGAGGCGCAGTCCGCTCACCACCAGGGCAAGGGCGATTTGGCTGCCTTCGGGATCACGCGAGGTCAATTCAAGCGATTCGATGCGCAACGCCATGGGAGATCGCTCGACCTCATGGATGAACTTCGTCAACGAGGAAAGCGATCCCGCCGCGTCGATCCGGCATTCCAAGCTCGAGTAATCCTCAGAGGCTCCGCGTTTCCATTGCGGGTGAAGGGAGATGCCCACGGAGGTTTCATCTGACCACTGATAGAGGGACTTCAGCAACTCCTGCTCGGCTTGGGAAACATTCGCTGGAAGCGTGTTCTTCCGCATTTCATTCCAACGGCGATTCGTTTCCTGCTCCCGTTCGATCAGCATCGAGCCATTCGCAATGGACTTCCGAAGTCCATCGATCTCTTCCGTCCGCTTCTTCCAGGTCGCGGCCAGGGGCGAAAGGACCAGCTTGTCGGCCGCAAACAGGGCGACCACGGCGATAGCGCCGACGGCTAGGAACTGTTGTCGTTGAGAGGGAGTCATGGTGTCGAGGCCTCCCCCCACTGGAAGGTAAAGGTGAATTGCATCGGTGCTTTGCCTCCAATTTGACCGACTTGTACCTGGGCCACGTCTTTCATGCCACGGAGTTTTTCAATCGTTTTGAGCAAAGAAGCATGGTCCTTCGCGGTGCCGGCCACCGTCACGCGCTGCGCATTCTGAATGTCGATGCTCTTGGCGGAGACGCTGCCCTCGTCCGGAAACGATTCCGCCAGCCTCTTCATGACCGCCAGATGATCGGGCTGCGCGCTGAACCACGGACGGAATTTGCGGATCACGGTCTGCGTCTCCTCGATGCCACCCACGCGGGACTTCATTGCATTCCATTCGGATTGCAGCGACTGCCATTGCAGATACTGTGCTCCAAAAGCCACGAGCGCGAGAACCAACAAGGCGGCGCCTGCCGCACCCACACCCGCCAGACGCTTGCCGGAATAGCGCGCCGCCCACTTTTGCATCCAAGTCGCCCGCGGAGGCAGAAACTCGAGTTGCCCCTCCATTCCGGCGAGATACTGGCCGGCCAGGGCAAGCTCAGGTGTCATCGGCGGCCTGGACGAGAGTTTCAACCCATGAAGGGATCCGCCCTGGAATTCCTCGTAAGCGACGCGCAGTCCCAAAGACTGAACGGCTGCGGGCAATTCATCCGCGAGTTCGCGGCCCCCCGGAGCCTTTCCCGTCAAGCGAAGTGTGTTCAGCCGAGACCGCAATTCTTCGGGCAATGCGCGGAGGGTGATCCGCAATTCCCGGGCGAGAAGTTCGGCTTGCCACCGCCGCCGGCCACCTTCCTCATCCACCAACCCGTCCAAAACGCGCAGGGCGACAATGCCGCCGGCAGCTCCCACCAGAACCTCCGCACGCTGATCATGCAGCAGGATGGTGATCTGTCCACTGCCGTCGGCGGGGACCACTTCCGGCAAGGCCGTGAGCGAGGGTCGGAATCCCTCGGGCTTGAGCCCCGCCGCCTCCAAGCAGGCCTCCAGTTTCGCGACATACTCTCGTGGAACACCGAACTGGGTGGCAAACTTGGCCCCCGGCCCTGCCGACATCCTTGAGGACGCCACGACCAGTTCTGAAACATCCCTCGCGAAGCTCCGCTCGGCCTCGAGGGCCAGGAACTCCGCCACGTCTCCTTCCTCGATGTCAGGAACCCGAGTGTGCAGAGCCAGCACCCAGGAGGCAGGCAGGTTCACCACGCATCGGCGCTCCTTCACCCCGGCGGCATCGAGCACCTTGCGAATCTCCCGTCCCACCAGCTCAGGCTCGTTCTTCAGCAAATCCATGGCCAGCGGTCCTCCGCCTTGCTCCCGGATCTCCAGCGTGGAGCCCGACCGCCGGATCACGACTGCGCCGAGTCTTCCGTGGTCCAGGTCCAGTCCCAGCAATGGATGGGCCCTTGTTGTCATCGACTTCGTCATCGTCTTGCCTGTCGTTGGTTGTGCAATCGTTCGCGGGTCTCCACGCCTAGCGCCCAACCCAATGAGGTCAAGTCCCGCTGATACATTACCCTGGGCTCGCTGCCACTGTTGTCGAGCACGTAACGAATCCTTCGATATCCCCGGGCGTGACGCCCCACGGCGGCAATATCGACACTGAATTGATGGCTTTCCCCGGTCAAAAAGCGTCCGGCTCGAATCGCGCCCTGTTCATCCAAAACCTCGGTCACCCAGGCCATGGAATTCAATCGATTCGGATTGGCCATGCGAAAGGCCACCAACCCGGGCGCTTTCTCGGGTCCGATGCCTGGCACGCAACTCAACACGGCCTCGCTCGCCGTGTTCACGTTGATCAGCCCGGTGGCTCCATTTCCCGTCGCCACGGTTAAATTGGTTTGAATCTGGGCGAATTCGTCGGCGGTCATGCGACTGCGCACGTAGAATTCGAGCACGCTATTGAAGTTGCCTCCCCCGGCGAGCGCGGCTTGCAGTTCACGCCCGCGATCCTCCCCAAACTTTTCCGTCAACAACCGCGTCAATTCCTGCCGGCCCGTGTTGAGATGGATGCGGCGGCTTCCATCCGGCAGGGTCAGCGGCTCGTTCGAAGACACGGTCACATACTCGAACAACCCGGCGTCGAGCCTTCCGTCGCGATTGTCGTAGGGAGGCGACTGATCCCCATCGTCCTCATTGGGATCCAGGACTCCATTCAAATTAAGGTCCTCTCCAAAAAGAACCTCCAGTTCGGCTCCCGCCACGAGGCGGAGTTCCTCCAGCGATTCAAAGGGGGCATTTTTGCACCGGCGGGGAGGCTGAAACCGCGCATACACTTCGTTTTCAGCCCCGTTTTCCGAGGGCTCCGAATCGGCGTCCCGCCAATCCACGATCGCGCCAGCCAACTGGGGCGTCATGCCCGGCAGTGCTTCCAGCATCGCCGCGGTGGCGGTATTCAGGTTCAGCTTCGACGCTTCATCCACCACCCCAAACACCGGCTCATCCAGGCGCCGAGGACGATCTCCACGCCCGATGAACCAAAACAACGAATCGCCAACCGGAACTTCCTCCGGACGACAATCCCGCGGGTCCGGCAGCAATCCGTTCGTCCCATATTGCACCAAGTAGTGCTGAAGGTAACGCAAACCGCCCTGAATCGCATACTCGGCTTGAAGACCCGCCACGCGCTGATCCGCCGCCTTCAGCTCATGGCTCGTCGATTGGGCGAAATACAACGCGAGACTGACCAACCCGAACGCAACCCAGAGCACTAGAATCAACACCGAACCGCGCTGCGAATACCCGGCGCTTCCCCGCCCTGCCCCCGCCATCGTTTGGAAGGGAGTATGCAAACGCTTCATGATCCCCCTCCCCCCGCGGAGCTGGTGGTATTCGTCGTCGATTGCACCAGGATGGCGGAGACCACCTCGATGGGTTCGGCCACCGGCCGGCCCCGTTCTTCTTCGGGGCGCAGGAAGATTCTGACTTTCACGCCGAGGGGAAGATTGGTGCTCTGCGTCGTGTCCCAAACCTCGGACCATTCGTATCCGTTGTAAAACAGCGCGACCGCATGCTCCACATTCTCAAGCAAGACCGCCGTCTCCAGGTCTTCCGTGGTCACCGGCAGCAGGTTTCTGCTGGTCACCCGCACCAAATCAAAGCCCGGTGCCGGAGGGGTCGGGTTCGCTAAAAAATACGCGACCTTCTGGACCTCGCCGTACGGACTCCACTCGTCGATCGAACCCGTGGTGGTGTAAAGGTCGGGCGTCACGCGGCGGCCCGCGGCGTCCATCAGACTTCCACTCGAGGTCGTGAGGGTTTGGAACGTGCCCGACAACACGCCTCCCGGCAGCATCAACCCGGAAAGGTCTCGCCGGATCAACGCGATCGTCTGTTCGAGGGGCAACGCTCGTTGGGCCGCCTCCGCCGCCTTGTTCCGCAATCGCAGGGTCGCAAAATACACGCCATTGATCGCGACGAGCACGACCGCGAACACGGCCAGGGCCAGCAACAATTCCAGGAGCGTAAAAGCCGCCCGCCCCCGCCCGCTGGCTTGCGGTCGAATCCCCGCTTTCACAGTGTCCCTCCTCGGCTGGAGGTCGTCACCCCCAGGAATGTTTCCGGATCAACCAGCGTCGTCAGCGTGGCGTCATACTCCTGTCCCTGGGCGTCGAAAAACACCTGCAGGGTCACTTCGGTCAAGTTCTCGAACGGCCAGGGCTCGGTTCGCAATCGCCACCGGTACTCACGACCGCCCTCCCGCACCATCCCGCTCTGAGTTGCGGATAAAAGTTCGCGCGTGGCGATCATTTCCTGAAGCAATCGGTCGCCAATGCGGGCGGCCGCCGAGCGCCTCTCCCCCACCTGGCCCGCCAGACCGGCGACGCGAACGGCCTGCACAGCGACCGGAATGACGATCGCCATGAACAGCAACGCGGCCAGCACCTCGGCCAGCGTGAATCCCGCGCTCGCTCGTCTCTCAACGCCGAAGCCGGATCCGCTGCATCTGGTTGGTTTGAATTTCATAACTCAGGCTACTGCGGGTCAGCCCGATTCGCACTTCACTGTTCTCGCCTTCGCGAAACACCACGCTCTCCGGACTCGACATCGCAATGAATCCGTCGGGCGTGAATACCATGGCCGGAAGTAATCCCATCACGGGCCGGGCCGATTCCCGGCTTGACCGGCTTACCGGCGCCTGGAAGCCGCTCCGACCTAACCGCTCGACTTCCATCACAACGTCCTTCCCCAATTCATATTCCACCGCGCTCTCATCCTCGCGCCGCTCGAATCCGCTCTGCCTGGTCAATCCATAGCGCCGCTCTTTTTCGTCCATCCACAGCACCATCGGCACTCCTTCCCCCGTCGCCCGGCTCTGCGCGTAACGTGTGAGGGAAAGAAACCGCCGGGCTTCGGAGTCCGGTCCACGCCCCTTGAAAAACCGGGCCAATTGCGGAGCGGCGAGCGAAGTCACCACGGTCAACAGCGCCATCACCAGGATCAATTCGATCAGGGTGAACGCCGCGCCCGCCCGCCGCTCAACGCGACTTGGAGCTGCTCCAGTTGGTAATGTCATCTTCACTGCCCGCCTTGCCGTCCGGACCGGGCGACATCAAGTCATAAGAAGTGGGATTGTTCCTGCCGGGGCACTCATAGACATACGCGGCGCCCCACGGATCCACGGGAATTTCGTTCTTGAGATAGGGCCCCTTCCAGCTTTGTGCGTCGCGCGGCGCCGTCACCAGCTCCTGCAAGCCGTTTTTCCCCTTGGGATAATAGCCGTTATCAACCTCGAAGGCGTCCAAGGCTGTGCCAAACGTGGCAATCTGCGATTTCGCGGCCGTGACACGCGCTTGTTCTGTGCGTCCCGAAAACTTCGGAACCACAATCGCCGCCAGCACGCCCAAAATGACAAGCACCAGCAGCAGTTCAATGAGGGTGAATCCGGCGCGAGACGCACGGTCCGTCTGAAGACGGGGTTTGGAGGATAGGCGCATAATCGAAAAGTTCACTTCACATGGTCCTGCAGGCTGAAGATCGGGATCACCATGCCGATAAAAATAATCCCGATGAAACCCGCGATGAAAAAAAGCATGAGGGGCTCAGCCAAGGCGACCGCCGACTTCAACTGCCGGTCCAGATCGCCCTCCGTAACCTGGGCCAGCCTCACCAGTTCATGGTCCAGCTTCGCGCTCTCCTCCGCCACCGAAATCATTTCCAGCGTCGAGCCATTGAACAAGACGCGGCATTGGCCCAAACTGCCGGCGAGCGATTTCCCCTCCTTCACACTGTCGATGGACGCCGCGACGGCATCGACCAGTATTTGATTCCCGATCGACCGGCGTGCCACGTTCAACCCCCCGATCAACGGCACCCCGGCGCCAAGCAGCGTGCCCAGCATCCGGCAAAATCGCGCCATCGCAAACTGAGCGACCAGACTCCCGATCACCGGTATTCTCAAGATGGCCCCCTCCCAAACGCGCCGCCCCCGCTCGGAAAGAAACCAGCTGCGAACGAGGTAGCCGACCAAGGCCAGGCCCAAAGCGATGAACAACCCGTAGCCGCGCATGAACTCGCTGACGGACACGATCAACTGCGTCAATAACGGCAGCTTGGCGCCAAAACCCGCAAAGATGGTCTGAAAGCGCGGAATGAAAAAGACGAGCAGAAAGATCAAAACCGCCAGCGCGAGCACGAGCAAAATGGTGGGATACAACAAGGCGGTCATCACCTTGCCGCGCATCTCCTTCTCGCGCGCTTGAAAATCCGCGATCTGCCCCAGCACGACGTCCAAAAATCCACCCGTCTCCCCGGCCTCCACCATCGCCACATAAACCCGCGGGAATACCCCGGGCGCCTTGGCCATCGAGTCGGTCAGCGAGACGCCGTCCACCACGGAATCATGAATCTCTTTCCACTGGGCGCCCGCAGTCGGTGAAGCCGCCTCGCGCTGCAAAATCACCAACGCCCGGCTCAAAGGCACTCCCGCCGCCAGCAAGCTCGAAAGCAACCGGGTGAAATTCTCCAAAACCCTCGCCGTAATCTTCTGGCTTCCCAGGCTGAACGACCCGGGCTTCAAGGCCGGAGCCGGATCTGCAGCCGGGGCCGTCCGCTTCTCGGGTCCCCGCCCGCCCGCCGGCAATGCCCCCGACTTGGCCGCAGCCTTGCCCATGGCGGATCGCTCCGCCAGCTTGAGAGGCCGCAGCCCCATCGCCTCAAGCTGTTTGAAGGCCTCCTGGCGTCCGCCTGCCTCCAGTTCCCCTTCACGGGTGGACCCGTTCTCAGCCAGTCCTTTGTAGGCGAAATACGGCATAACGAGGGCGCCTAAGCGTTCGCTTCGGATTCCGCGACCGCCAGCATGGGGCTTGTGTCCCCCGAGGCGTCCCCAACGGATTGATCTTTCGTAACCCGCAGGACCTCCTCAGGCGTGGTGTGCCCCAGGCCCACCAGCCGCCATCCATCCTCGGCCAGCGTCCGCATGCCCGATCGCACCGCGGCTTCCCGAATCTCGCCGCTCGAGGCGTTCTTCAAAATCAATTGCCTCACCTCGAACCCCGCATCCATCCATTCAAAGATCGCGCGCCGCCCGTGATAACCGGTGTTGCGACATTCGCGACAACCCACCGCCTTGAAAACGGCAGCCTCAGCCGCCAAACCCGCGGAGATTTTGAACGACGCCGTCGTCGGGGAGCAGTCCGCCACCTTGCAATGCGGACACAAAACGCGAACCAGGCGCTGGGCGAGCACCGCCTCCAGCGACGAAGCCACCAGGTAAGGCTCGACCCCCATGTCCACCAACCGGGTCAACGCACCCGGTGCGTCATTCGTGTGCAAGGTCGAAAACACCAAATGACCTGTGAGCGAAGCTTGCACCGCAATCTGAGCCGTTTCCCGATCGCGAATTTCACCGATCAACACCACGTCAGGATCGTGGCGCAAGACCGCCCTCAGCCCGCGCGCAAAAGTAAGACCCGCTTTCTCCGAGACCTGAATCTGATTGATGCCGCGCAGTTGATACTCGATCGGATCCTCGATGGTGATGATCTTCCGGACCGCGTCGTTGATCTCGTTCAGCGCCGTGTAAAGCGTGGAGGTCTTGCCGCTCCCCGTCGGCCCCGTCACGAGCACGATGCCGTGCGGCAATCCCAACACACGGCGAAAACTCCGGAGCGGCCTCGCGTCCAGCCCCAATTCATTCATGCCTCGCAGCGTTGAATTCTGCCTCAACAAACGCATCACCACCGCCTCGCCATGAAGCATCGGAATCACCGACACGCGAATATCCACTTCAGCCTCGTCGATGCGGACCTTGATGCGGCCGTCCTGTGGGAGCCGTTTCTCGGCAATGTTGAGATGACTGAGAATCTTGACGCGTGACACAATGGCCGGCTGGAAGCGCTTGATCTGCGCCGGCACCGGAACCTCCTGCAGCACACCGTCAATGCGATAGCGAATGCGAAGTTCGTGCTCGAAAGGTTCGAGGTGAACGTCGGACGCTCTCAACTCAATCGCGTCTTTCAACACCTGGTTGACGAAACGGATGATGGAGGCGTCCTCGGCAGCGTTGTCGAGATTCGTGCCCTCTTCTTCCCCTTCGCGCACCACCTCGAGTCCGGCGGCCACATCCAGGGTGTCAATGGTGTCCGCCCCGACACCGAGGCGCTTCTTCATTTCGCGCTGCACCGCTTCCCGCGGCGCCAGCACCGGCTCGAGCCGAAGCCCGGTCATCGTCTTGAGCGCGTCCAACCCCTCGGTGGCAAACAGACGGCTTGTGGCAATCTCCACCCACCCATCCACGCGCCTCAGCGGAAGCAGCTCTTCCTTCAGCAACAGCCGGGCCGGGAAAAGGGAGAGGACCTGTTTGTCCGGCTCCACATCTTCCAGCGTCGTGAACTCGAGCTCGTATTCGTCCGCCAGCCAGCGGAGGACGCTTTCCTCGGTCGCCGCCAGGCCCCGGCCAGACCGCACGGAGCTCAGGGCGAAGGCCCGCGCGTCCGGCTCCGTCAACTGCCGTCCGGCGACCAAACGCTCCAGGAGCGCTCGCAACTCCGCACTCTCGATGTCAGGCAGAGGCATGGGAAAGGCGAACGAGGCGGATTAACGGAGCAATCCGTTCATGACCGCCACCGCTTCTTGACGCACATTCAGAACTTTCTTCAGTTCCTCTTGCGCCGCTTCCAGCTTGGCTTCATTGGCCTTCCTTGCCTCGCGCAGTTTGGCGAGCAGGTTCTTGATCTCCTGAGCCGGAGCCTTGGCTTCAAGAGCGGCCCGCAGCGCATCCGACTCGGGATTCCCACCGCCCCATCGCCGGCCACCCCCATCGCCGCCACCATCGCCACTCCGCGCACCGCCCCGCCCCCCAAACATCGCGCCCATGCCACTGTTGCTGATCCGCAATTCCGCAACCTTGGCAATCCGCTCGGAAATCAACTTCCATTCGGCGTCATCCGGAACCTCCATCTGCTCCCGATAACGGTCCATCATGCGCTGGCGCATTTGCTCGGGATCGAAATTGCCACGACCCTGCCCAGGCTGGCGCTGTGGTTGCTGGTCCTGAGCCGAAACCGGCACAGCGCTCAGGCCGATGCCCAAGACCATCATCGCAGCCATGGTGGTGAATTCATGCAAGAGTTTCATAGACTTGATCTTCATTGTGTTTTGATTCGAACGACTACCGGCACAGAACTACTCCTCGTGACGAATACATCACGGGTTTGGTTACACCTCTCGCATTCGCCGTGCCACAAGTCCTCTTTGAATTGGAATCTTTAAAACCACCTTCTCCCCCCACGCCTTCCAATCCTTATCAATCTCTATGCAAAACCCTTGTTGAAAACACGTTGCACATGACCGTCACAGGATTCCGTCGAAGTCCATCGTTTCGTAGATTGAATCGGTGGCGAACCCCAACCGCATCCACCCCAGGTCCATGCGATCCTACCTCCTGCTCCCCGCGCAAGTTATGCTCAACCGACACCCCCGCACTGCGCAACTCTTGCGCACAAGCCAAGTCTCAGACTCCAGGTCGATTTCGAACCAAGCCAACGCTCTTGAACTCCTGAGATCTCTTCCAAGGCTGCCACAAGAAACAATCCCTCACGATGGCTCTCCGTTGATTTCGCCCTTCTAAACCTGAAGCCTGCTTTCTAGATTGGCCGCCGGGCTCCGCCCCCACGATGCCAACTGACCACGGCTCTTCCGCCCGCGACGCCAAACTTGCCAGCGTGCTCATCGCAGCTCGCAACGAATCACGCCACGTCGAGAAATGCCTTCAGTCCCTTCTTGCCCAATCCTATCCCCATATCGAAATCATCGTGATCGATGACGGCTCGACCGATGATACCGCGCAACGCGCCCTTCAATCGGGGGTTCGTGTGCTGTCCCAACTTCACTCGGGCAAGGCCAGGGCCCTCGCCGCCGGCGCCCGCATCGCCGCCGGGAAGGCCCTGCTTTTTCTCGATGCCGACATGATCTTCGACCAGGATTATGTCCGGCATCTCGTCACCCCCATCTTCTCCGCTGAAACGGTCGGCACAGCGCATGCCATCGAACATGTCGCGAATCCGGAAAACCGCTCGAGCCGCTGCTGGCAGCGGCAAGCCGGTCTGCCTCTCACCGAGCGGCTCGTCATCGGCGACGAAGAGTTTCGAAAGGGAAGCCAGGTGTTTCGCGCCGTCGAATCCGCCGCTTTTCACCGGGTGGGCGGCTTTGATGACATCGGCTACTTGGACGATCAGACCCTCGCCCCCAAACTCGGGTGCCGCGCCCTCTGGATTCGTGAAGCCATTTGTTCCCATTACAACGTGGAATCGCTGGCGGAGGTCGCCGCCCTCGGACGCTGGGCTTCCGTCGCCCTGGCGCGGGAAAAAGGGGTTGAGGCGAAGCGGAGGTTCCTTCCCCCTGTCATCGCTTTGCGCGCCCTCCTGAATACGGTGCGCCTCGGCCCGGCCATGGCCGCTTACCGCTGCGCTTGGGAATGGGGCGCCTGGACCGGCCTGCGTCACCCGTCAACCCCATGAACCGCACCACCTCCGCCGTCGTGCTGAGCTATGAGCGGCCAGCCATGCTGCGCGCTTCCCTCGAGTCCTTGCAGGCGCAGTCCCCCCCCCTCGACGAAATGATCGTGGTCAACAATCCAGGCCCGCGCTCGCCCGAAATCGATGACGTGCTCGCCTCCTTCCCCTCCTGCCGCATGATCCGGCCATCTGAAAATCTGGGGTTCACCGGCGGGATGAACCTCGGACTCCGCGCAGCCTCCGGACACTGGGTCTATTTCACGGAGGACGACATGATCACCCGGCCCGGCTGCCTAAGTGCCCTGCGGGAATGCATGGAACGTCATCCGGATACCGGCCTGGCAGCGCCGGTGATGTTCCGGCGCGGCACCCACGAAATCCACTCGGCCGGATGCCGGCTTCATCTGGGGTCCGTTTTCCGACAGGAAGGCTTGGGCCGGGAAACCTGGCAAACGGCCGTCGCGCAAGGAACCGTCGAAATCGATTTCGCCGGGGGATCGGCCCTGTTCGCCGAACGTCAGCGAATCCTGGACTGCGGCGGCTTTCACCCGGACTTCTTCATGTATTACGAGGACGCGGAACTCGCCCTGCGGCTGAAACGCTTCGGATTCAAGGTCCGATTGTCGGGCCACGCGGCGGTGGAGCATTTCGATCCGCCCCCCTCCGCGTTCGACCCCGGACTCGAGTTTCACAAAATGAAGAATCTGGTCGCGCTCTATGCGCTGCATGGACAGCCCCACGTCTGGCCGATTTTCTTTTTGCGCTACGCCCTGATTCAACCGCTTCGGATTTTTCGAGAGCATCCTCGCCGCGCGCGCACGATGTGGCGTGCCTGGGCACGGCAACTCTCCCGCTTGCCGGCCTCCTTCGCGCTGGAGCGCGAATCGTGGCCGCCGCTCCCCCATCGGGCTTCTTGATCATTCCCTCCCCCGCACCCGCCAAACCACCGCGCAACAAATTTTGCGCGCCCTATACCAAGGGAGGGTGCGCCATCCTTCGCTTCCGGGTCTACGCTCACCTCGGATCGAAACGCCATGATAACCCTAGGCTTAGTTCTGACTTTGGACCCGGATCACCCAGAGATTTCCCGGCTCCCGTCGCGCCTGGCGGAGTGGCCGGAATGTTCAACGGGCTCCAGGCAGGATGCTTGGCTTCCCCTCGCGGTTGAAGCCTTGGACGAGGAAGCATGCCGGAATTGGCATGACCGCCTCGCCGCCCTTCCTGGTGTGGCGTTCGTCGATGTCGTTCACGTTCGTTTCAACGATTCCAACTCCGATTCCGGCAACTCATGAATTCCCAGATGAACCGTCGCCAGTTTCATCGTCTGGCAGCCCTCGCCGCCGCCAGCACAGCCGTCCAATGGCGCCTCACTCAAGCCTCCGCCAAGTCCTCGCTTCCCGATGCAAGCGGGATCCAGTGGGACAAAGCCCCGTGCCGATTTTGCGGCACCGGTTGCCATGTCCGCGTCGGGGTCAAGGAAGGGAGAGTCGTCGCCATCGAGGGCGACCCGCTCGCCGACGTCAACCGAGGCCTGCTCTGTGCCAAGGGTTACCACGTGGGGTTGGCCCTCTACGGCAAAGACCGGCTGACCCGACCGCTGTTGCGCAAGTCCGGACGTCTCAAACCTATTTCCTGGGAGGAAGCCATCGAGGTCATCGCCCGGCGCATCCAGGAGGCTCCAGCCCAGTTCGCCATTTACGGCAGCGGACAATGGACCATCCCCGAAGGCTACGCGGCCAATAAATTCATCAAGGGCGGGCTCTCAAACAATCACATCGATCCCAATGCCCGGCTCTGCATGGCCAGCGCCGTGACCGGATTCCTCAGCGTGTACGGGGTCGATGAACCGGCGGGGTGTTACGACGATCTCGACCACTGCGATGTCCTCCTCATGTGGGGCAACAACATGGCGGAGATGCATCCGGTTCTCTTCAGCCGTGTCCTGGATCGTCGCGCTCGCGGCCAAAAGGTCACCCTCATTGACCTGGCCACCCGCCGCACGCGTACCACCGAGCATTGCGATCATTATCTCGAATTCAAACCCCATACGGATCTCGCCATCCTCAATGGCATCGCCCATCTCCTGCTCGAAGAAGGACGTCACGACGCGGCCTTCGTCGAACGCCATTGCCGGTTCCGAAAAGCTCCCCGGGATCCCGCGGCGCCGACCCCGGTGCAACTCCTCGGCGAAGACATGACGTTGGCGGATTACCGTGCGGCCCTCGCACCCTACACCCCCGCCCACGTCGAGAAACTCTCAGGCGTTCCCGCGGAAAAGATCCGGTTCCTGGCGGATCTCTTCGCGCGGCGCGACCTCCGCATCACCAGCACCTGGCGCATGGGATTCAACCAGCATTCCCGCGGCACCGCGGTCAATCGGCTCTGCCACGGTGTTCATCTTCTGAGCGGACACTTCGGACGACCCGGTGATGCTCCCACCTCCCTCACCGGCCAGCCCAGTGCCTGCGGCACCGCTCGCGAAGTCGGCACGCTGTGCCACTTCCTGCCGGGCGGGCGATTGATCCTCAACCCCGATCATCGGCGCGAAACGGAGCAACTCTGGAACCTGCCCGAAGGCCACATCCTCCCTAAGATTGGCCACCACACCGCGCTGCTCTGGGAAAAGTTCTGCACGCCTGCCGACCAGGGTGGAGACATTTCCACCGTCTGGGTTCAAGTCACGAACCCCGGTCAATCCCTCCCCAACCTCGCCAAGCTCTTCGACCCGAAAGCGCGGATCCCCGGGAAGTTCCTCATCGTGTCCGATGTGTATCCCACCGCCACCACGGAACTCGCCGACTTGGTCCTGCCTTCCTCCATGTGGGTGGAAAAAAACGGCCTCTATGGAAACTCCGAGCGCCGCACCCAACAATGGTTCCGCATGGTGCAACCCCCGGGGGAAGCACGGGACGACGCGTGGCAAATCATCGCCGTCGCACGCCGCCTTCACGATCTCGGCTTCCCCGGCATGAAGGACAAATCGGGCCGATTCCTCTTCTCGTTCAAGAATGAACAGGGCGCGGAGGTTCCCGTCTGGGATTGGAAACGCTACTACGACATCAACGTGGACAAAGCGATCTTCGAGGAATACCGCCAGTTTTCCCGCGCCAAACACAAGGATCTCGCGCCCTACGATGAATACGTCAGGTCCCGGGGCATGCGCTGGCCGGTCACCCGCCAGCCCGACGGTTCATGGCGCGAAACCAAATTCCGCTTCTCCGAATTCGACAACCCCTACGTGAAAAAGGGCGCCGGCATCCAGTTTTACCATTCCACCACCAAGGATGACCGTGCTCAAATCTGGTTCGCCCCTTACGAACCCCCACCGGAATCCCCGGACGCCCAATACCCCTTCTGGCTCTGCACCGGTCGCGTGCTCGAACACTGGCACACCGGCAGCATGACCCGGCGGGTGCCGCAACTTCATGCCGCCATGCCCCACGCGTACGTGGAAATGCATCCCGAAGACGCGAAAGATCGAGGGCTCGGCAATGGGGAATCGGTGATCGTGCAGACACGCCGGGGAGAACTGCGACTGCCGCTTTGGATCTCCGGTCGAGGCCATCCCCCACGGGGTTCACTGTTCATCCCGTTCTTTGACGAACGACTGCTGTGCAACCAACTCACCTTGGGTGATCTTGATCCCATTTCCAAGGAACCGGACTACAAAAAGTGCGCCGCCGCCGTCCGTCGCGCTCCCCCCACCACCCCTTCTCTTTGATGACATGGCCGGAAGCCCCGCCCAGCCCAGGGTCCACACGGAAGCCCGCTCGCCTTCCGGCACACCCCTCACGGTCGCGTGCGGGACCTGCCACGCTCCCAAACCCCCTAACGTGGCGCGACAATCCAGCGAAGGATTGGGCTTCCCCCACGAAAACTTGCATTACCGCCACGGTTCACTCAGCTGCCTGAGCATGTCATCATGCGGACGATTACGACTCGCTCCGCCTGGCGGATGGACGCCGCATCCCGTTCGCCGAAACCATGGCGCTTTGCGCACAATGCCACGGACCCCAAAAACGTGACTTCGACCACGGATCCCACGGCGGCATGACTGGCCATTGGGATCTGGAGCGCGGACCGCGCCTGCGCAACCACTGCGTCCATTGCCACGACCCTCACGCGCCGGCCTTTCCTTTGGTCCGTCCAGTGCTCCCCCCCCCGGGATCGAATCTCCGTCCAACCGCCCTCTCCACGCCACTGAACCTCATGACCCCTCCCACCCATCCCAAACCCGATGGCGCTCCATCCGCAGGCTGCTCGTGCGGCGGCGACTCGTCCGGATGCTCCGGCGGTCTTTCCCGTCGTTCGATGCTTAAAGCACTCGGGGCCACTCTCGGGGCCGCCGCTTACGCCAAAGCCCTCGCTCCACGGACCCAACTCACCAAGGACATCTCCATGGATGAGTTCCTCCAGAAGCATTACAAGGAACTGAGCGTCGAGGAAATGGCCCGGGTCCTGCGCCGTCTCACCCGGGAATGCAAAGACCAGTATGGGGCCGACGCGACGATCACGGATCCCAAGGCCGGAGATGGCGTCAAATTCGGCTATGCTCTGAATCTTTCCATCTGCAATGGGTGCCGCAAATGCGCCGAAGCCTGCCACCTCGAAAACAACCACGATCGCCCCTCCAACCAAAGCTACATCCGCGTGTTCGAGATGAGCAAAGGCTCCATGGATTTCGAAAAAGGCTCCGCGCACTACGACCATCCCGTTCCCCAGCCGGATAAATATTACATGCCTGTCCAATGCCAGCAGTGCGAGTTCCCTCCCTGCGTGGACGTCTGCCCCGTGGAAGCCACCTGGAAGGAAAAGGACGGCATCGTGGTCGTGGACTACAACTGGTGCATCGGCTGCCGCTACTGCGAAGCCGCATGCCCCTATCACGCGCGCCGGTTCAACTGGACCAAGCCCCAAATCCCCGCTGCGGAAGTCAATCCCAACCAGGCCTATCTCAGCAATCGCATCCGGCCCCAAGGGGTCATGGAGAAATGTACGTTCTGCTTGCATCGAACCCGGGAAGGCCGCTTGCCAGCCTGCCTCGAAGCCTGTCCGACGGGCGCTCGCGTTTTCGGCAACCTCCTCGACCCAAAATCGGAAATCCGCTGGGTGCTCGAAAACAAACGCGTGTTCGTGCTCAAAGAGGACTTGGGCTTGAAACCTCAGTTTTTCTACTTCTTCGATGAGTAACCCCACCCCTGCCGCCATCGCCACCCCACCCCCCGACGGGATCCTGACCGGGGGCTGGAGACCTTTCGCCCGGTTCGTTCTCAACGCTTTCAGCCAATCCATCGAAGGCGGCTGGTTGTTCTACGCCTGGATGACACTGCTGACCGCCATCTTTCTGGTCGGGGCCAACGCCTGGGCCGTCCAGGTCCGCGATGGCATGGCGGTCACCAGCATGAGCGATCACGTCTCCTGGGGGCTCTACATCGCCAACTTCACCTTTCTCGTCGGACTCGCTGCCGGTGGCGTCATGATGGTCATACCCGCCTACCTCTACCACGACCATGAAATGCACGACATGGTCATCATCGGCGAATTACTGGCCATCGCGGCCATTGTCATGAGCATCATGTTCGTCGTCTGCGATCTCGGACGCCCCGAACGTTTCTGGCATCTCCTGCCCGGCCTCGGACGCTTCAATTTCCCCGTTTCGATGCTGACCTGGGACGTCATCGTCCTCAACGGCTACCTCCTCATCAACATGCACATCTGCGGCTACTTGCTCTATGCCCGCTTTCGCAAACAGCCGCCCGTCAAACGCTGGTACGTCCCCTTCGTCTTCCTCAGCATTCTGTGGGCGATCTCCATCCATACCGTCACCGCTTTTCTCTACTGCGGACTGGGAGGACGGCCTTTCTGGCACACGGCGCTCCTCGCCCGCGCTTCCTCGCCAGCGCTTTCGTGAGCGGCCCCGCCTTTATCGTCGTGGCGATTCAGATCCTGCGGCATTTTACCGGGCAATCCTTCGGCGATGGCCCGATTCGGACGCTGGTCGGCATCATGCGCGTCACCATCCTCATCAATCTGCTCATGGTCGCTTCCGAAGTCTTCGTCGAGTTCTACACCGGCGGCAGCCACTCGGGAGCGGCCAAATACTTGTACTTCGGACTTCACGGCCATCAGGAATTAGTCGCCTGGATTTGGGTTTCCATCGGGTTTACTCTCGCCGCCACCGTACTGCTCCTGCGCCCCAATGTGACCCGGCATCCGCGACTCTTGAACCTGGCCTGCTTTCTAGCCTTCGCCGGAATCTGGATCGAGAAAGGCATGGGCATGATTGTTCCCGCATTCATTCCAAGCACCCTCCACGAAATCGTGGAATACCGGCCGAGCCTGATCGAGTGGAAGGTCACGGCCGGAATCTGGGCTTTCGGCCTGATGCTCTACACCCTCCTGCTCAAAATCGCTATCAACGTGTATGCCGGGCGGCTGCGAAGCACTCTCCCTACAGACGGAACTCCTCCCAGCACCTCACCAGACTCCGGGCCTGGGTTGCCATCCACGAGTCCGGCGGCTTAAAAGCATGGCGTTCCCGGTTTGCACGAAACACGGCGCAACCTCGCCCCGCAAGGCTCACCCCATCAGAGACCGCGGACGCTGGCTGGCAGCCGAACCGTTCCGTCTGTTCTTTGCCAGCGGCATGCTCTGGAGCATCGCCGCCGTGGCTCTGTGGCCACTCTTTTACAGCGGCCTCCTCCTCCAATACCCCGGGTTCGTCCATAGCCGGCTCATGATCCAGACCTTCGCGGGGGCCTTCGTCGTCGGATTCCTTGGCACCGCCGGTCCTCGCATGGCCGAAGCTCCCAAACTCACGGTGATCGAACTCGCCGTCCTCTTCTCCCTTCACTCCGCCAACGGTATCTTTCACCTGCTCCACTTTCCCCGCGTCGCGGATACCTGCTTCCTGACCCTGCTCGGGGCTCTGCTCTGCAGTCTCGTCTCTCGCATCGTTTTCTTCCGCAAAGACGCGCCACCCCCGCAGATGATCCTGGCCCTCGCCGGTATCCTCTCGGCCCTCGCCGGCACCGCCCTCGGAATGCAGGAAAGCGGGATGGACGATCCGGACCGCAAACGCCTCGCCCAATTGCTCCTCCATCAAGGCTTCCTCTTGCCACCGGTGCTGGGAGTGGGAGCGTTCATCTTTCCACGGATCATGGGAAAGAATTTTGGAGGAGCCGCCCATGCCTCCGAAGCGAAAGCGCGGGGGATTCGTGCGTTGTTGGCGGCCACCCTGCTTTTCAGCTCCTTCTTCCTCGAGACCTCCGGATGGCCCCGCGCGGGAGGCTGGATGCGGACCCTGGTCACGGCCTACTACTTGGCGGCCGAAGTGCAATGGCAGATGCGTCCGGGTGAACCTATTCCGGGCACCCTGGCCCGAGGACTGGTCCTGGCGCTTCCCACCGCGGTGGCCGGACTCGCCTTGTCGGCGTGCTTCCCAGTCTGGCGCGTGCCTCTCGAACATCTCCTCTACATCGGAGGGTTCGGCCTGCTCATGATGATTGTGGCCAGCCGGGTGCTTTTCGGCCACAGCGGCGAAATCGATGACTTCTCGAAAGTTTCGAAATCTGCGCGAGGCTTGCTCCTCCTGACCCTTCTCGCAGCCGCGACGCGCGCCAGCGCTGATTTCTGGCCACGCATTCAAATCTCCCACCATAACTACGCTTCCCTGGCCTGGGGATTAGCCGCGCTCCTCTGGCTCTACTGGCACCGCCGCCGATTCGTCAAACGAGAGCCCGCCTCGTCACACGAACAGACTCTCGCCACCGATTCATAACCCCTCCTGGCAAGAGGCCGCCGAACTCGGGGATCGATCCGTCAGGCCCTCTGGGAATAGGGCAATTTCCAGGGTTTTCGATAACGCACGCCGACCAACTTGTCGGCCTGCGCATCGTTCGTGACGCGCTCGCGGGCGGCATCCCACTCGATTTTTGAACCAGACCTGAACGCGATGTTGCCGAGATGTGCGATGGTGGAAACGTGATGAGCCAGTTCCGCGTGCAGCACCGGCTGTTTCCTGGATTTCACACAGTCGAGAAAATTGCGGATGTGTGCGGGATGGCCGTTGCTGCCACTGCCCGGATGCTTGGCCGGTTCCAAATTGCCTTTGCCACGTCGTTCGATTTGCACCTGCCAGCCTTCTTCGTTCATGGTGACAGTGCCTTCACTGCCGCTCCAGGCAATGCCCCACGACCGGCCGTTCATTCCAAGACCCACCCCGCTCTTATGCTCCCATTGCAGGAGAAAGTCCTGAAATTCGTAGAGTGCAATTTGCGTGTCCGGCGTCTCCCGCATGTCGGTTTGCACAAAAGTGCCCCCGCTCGCACAGACGGTCCTGGGTGACACGACCGGCAACCCCATCATGGCCATGTTCAGCAAATGCACTCCCCAATCCGTCATGAGTCCGCCAGCGTAATCCCAGAACCAGCGGAAGTTATAATGAAACCGGTTGAGGTTGAACGGCCGCTTCGGCGCCGGCCCAAGCCAAAGGTCGTAATCAACTCCCGGCGGCGGTTCGCTGTTCGCAGGACGTCCGATGTCCGGCTGCCAGTCCAGCCACGCCCACGCGCGGGCCAGGCTCACCTTGCCAATCCGGCCCGACTGCACAAAGTCAGTGGCCTCGATCATGTGCCGGCAGCTTTTCCACTGGGACCCCATCTGCACCACTCGCTGATGCTTTTGAGCTGCGGTAACGATGGCCCGGCCTTCGTCAATCGTCGAAGCCAGCGGCTTCTCAACATACACATCCTTCCCGGCCTGACACGCGAGGACCGTGGGCAGGGCGTGCCAGTGATCCGGTGTCGCGACCAGCACGATGTCCACATCCTTGCGCTCCAGAACCCGGCGAAAATCACGCACGGTTTCAGGCTTGGCCCGTCCGCGCTTTTCGCAGATGGCCGCACCCTTCGCCTGCCGGGTATCGTCGACGTCCGCAATCATGACGCAATCGACCTCGGGATTGGCGAGAAACATGTCGAGATCCCCGCCCCCCATGCCACCGCAGCCGATGACCCCCAGACGGATCCTCGAATTGGCCCCCACCGCTGCCGCATGTCCGGTTCTCACCCAAGGCCCTGTCGCGGCCAGACCCAGCCCTGCCGTGACAAGCCCGGCGGCAGTCAAACCGTTCGTACGGACAAACTCACGGCGGGAGATCTTTCCAAACGACGATGAAAGACGTGGTGTGGGAGTGTTCTTCATGTTTCACCGCCATGCTGCACTCCGGGGTGCGGACCGTAAAGCGGGAAGAGCTTCCACAGAAGCGAATCCGTGTATCCACAGGTTTTCGGTGACCGGGTCGTCGTGGTAACGCAGACAGCCCTGTCTGCTGTGGCGCAAGCTGCCCAGCCTGCGGGGCGACGAAGGGAACCCGGCGCGTGGATTTCCTCCGCGTTCAAAGATTCGGCGAGTTTTTTACTCGCCGCAGCCGAAGGCCGAGGGGTAAACTGCCCATGCTCCTGAACCGGACGAATCCCTCTTCTATGGACATTTCTTTTCAATGCCCGGAATGCGGTCAGTTGTTGGAAGCGGATCCCGCAAATTCCGGCTCGCAGATTAGTTGCCCGGCCTGCAACAAACCTATCTTGGTGCCATTTTCCGAAGCCGCGCCCACCGCGGCCGCCCCTCCTCCTCCGCAACCCACTCCTCCGGCACCCGAGACTTCGACGTCAGAGCGCCATTTTTCCGTCCCGGTGAGAGAAACGCCCGCGCCCAGTTTGATCGAGAAACCCAAGAAGCCGCTCGACGCGGCCGCCAAAGAAATGGACAAGAGCATCAGGGTTCGGTGTATCCGCAGGCAGGAATGCATCGAAGTGGGTCATGACCGGTTCGAGGAAATCGTCACCGCGTTCCTTCAAAAAGTGGGGGAGGCGAACGTCATCAACTTGTGCACCGTGAATTATTCCTATGTGGACATGGGCTCTCGCCAAATCCTGAACGATTTCGGAATTCTCATCACGTACCGGGGTTAAACCTGAATTTCGATGAGGTCATGAGGCACTGCGACTCGACGGGATCCGCGTCGACAAGTATTCAAAGTTTCAGGCGGCGCAAACCCCGCGCTTCAGTTGGAATCCTCCGAGCCACCGTGACCCTCAACCGATCGAAAAGACGCGTGAGCTTCAATGAATCTTGAGCCGGTAGAACCTGGATACACCGGATAATTCTCGATCCAGGAATTCGCCTCGTTCTTGGTCAACGTCGAATTCCACGAAAGGTCGCCCAATACCCTCTGATCTTTCGACGGTGTATTTTCTCCCGGGTTCAATAGTCCATCTGAGGTGAAGACCGTCGGAAATTCGAGTCCATTGGATTGGAGTCGGGCGAACGAGTCCCAAAGCTGGCAGCCCGTAGGATCTCAGGTCATATTGGAAACCGGGAGAAAAGGCGCGGGACGAAACCGCCGCATGGTTGGTGAATGCGCCGGACGGAGAAGGGAATCGGGTCCACGATCCATTGGAGGGCACGGAATCGTAAACCACTCGGGAGACCAATCGGCCTTCGGGATTGCGCAACTCGATGGAATCTCCTCCGCCATTGTTCAAACCCAGGCCGGCGGAACCTTCGCTGGCAGGGACCGCGGGTATTTCAGCCGCTAAGCCTGCTCGGCCGAGGGGTCCCCCATAGACCACGACGGCATTGGACGATCCCACCACGTAGGGTTCGACGAATCGGTGCCGCAACCGGGCGCTGTCTGACAGGCTCCACCCGGCCAAGTCCAGACTCACTTCCGTGAGATTGACGATTTCCACAAATTCATCGAGGGAGGGATCCAGCGTGAGCGGAACGGAGCGACGCAAGGGATTGAACAAGGGCGATGCGGCATTCGTGGATGGATTGGCGAGAAACTCGCCGATGACGACGCGTTGTTCCAAAACCGTGGGAACATAGACGGTGAAAGCCAGACCATTCGTGGCTTCGTCATGTTGAGCTCTCAAGCGGAATGTCCAAAAGCGTCCAGCATCCGCGGAGGTCGGAGTGTAGAGGAAGGTCGCGGCGGATTCGCCTTTCCCGGGAGGATGAACCGACCATTGCGCGGTCGCCGGCAGAACGGCGGACAGGGGAATGAGGTTCACGAGCTTCGACGCATCGGCACGCGCTACGACAGTCAGATGAAGTTGTTCTCCCGGCAGAAGCGCATGCTCCAGGAATCGATTCGTGGCGGCATCGCCGGGTCGAAGCAGCCGGAGTCGATTGGTCAAACTCAACTCGGGAGGCGGGGAAATGGAGCGGATGTCTTCCCACCGATCGACCAGGATCTGGTAGCCGTTCGTGCGCGGATTGACCGTGTCGAACTGGCTGAGCATTCCCGTGATATTCACCGTGCCAGGAGGTTTCGGGCGTTTCAAGGGTTCGGGCAATCGGGAATCCAACCGAACGGTAAACCCGCTTCCTGCGCGATTCGTCACCCGAATGCTGCTTCCGGCCACCAGCTCTTCAGCGTTGGAGGCGAAGCCGACGGCGAGAGCGGCGATGCGCGAACCCTCGCGAGCCTCCAGCCTCGAGACATCGTTGATCTCTGAGAAATCGAATTCCATGGGAATCGGCACCGATTGATTCCGCTCCAAAACTTCAACGTGATGCTTCTTTTGAGTCACTTCAGGTGACAACTGGAGCAAACCATTGAAGTGTCCGAGGGGCGCGATGACGCGGACCCTGTCTCCGTGTTGCGGGACGAAGACTTTGGCGCCGCCTTTCCAAAACACGGCAATGCCCGCCGTGGGATCTTGCAGGAAGAAACTCGCGTCGGCTATACCGGCCACGTTGATCGTGCTCGTCACGATGCCCTCGGCGGAAAAGACATTCTCGGAAGCTTCGGGGAGAAAAAGCGGGGGAAGAACGCGCCGACGGAGCCCGGCGATGGCCTCGGGCGCAAACACGCCGCGGGGAATGATTTCGAGTTTCGCCGCTTCGCTGGTCAAAGTCGCCGTCGCGTTGCTGAGCACCACTTGATAGAGACCGGCGTCCGAGACCGCCGCCCGGGGGATGGACAAAGCGGAATGGGTCTGCCCAGGCAGAACGATTCCATCGCGCTTCCATTGATAATGCGTCGCGCGCAACGCGACCACTTTGAACTCAGCGGATTCGCCCTCCTCGATCGTCAAAGCGCGAGGTTGGGTCAGCAGCTCAGGCAGGGACGGTTCCCGCGTCCAATCCCCGAGGGCTTCCGCAAATGTCGTCGCCACCACCAGGCGGTCCACGGCGATTCGACCAATGCCGCTGTTTTGCCGAAAGGCAAAACGTTCCACATCGATCCCGGAGGCGGTGTCGGAAGAAACAACCGACGCGTCACTCTCATGCTTCGGATCCACCCAAAGAGTGGCTCTTCCTTTGTCGGTCTCGAATTTTATCAGCACCACGTGATGGGCCCCCATGACGAACTCTCGGGCATGAACACCGGTGGGTGCCGTGCCGCTCCAAGAAACACCGAGCCGCACCGATCCCGCCGACGCCCCCTGTGTCACCGTCCAGAGTCGCCCCCGAAATCCACCCGCGTCATCCTTGAAATGAGCAAAGTACCCGCCCCCCGCGGCGGTGGGTATGGACTGAAACCTCAACTGGAACTTGACGAAAAAGACCTTGAAAGGATGGTCCTCCAAAAAGGGGGCACCCGAAAGCCACGCTCCGGCATCCTCGGTTCGGGATTGAGTCAGTTGCAATTCTCCCGAAACCACGTCGAGTTCGTTGGACTTCCCGCTATGCGAGGACCAGCGGGCGTGGGACGAGGGAACCAGCGGCCCGTCCGGATAGGTGAAATGATCAACCAGCAGCACGGCTGCGGAACTCTCCAACCAGCCAATTCCTGCCACGAGCACAAGCCAGATGAGAACTTTGGATCGATATTGAATTCGGCGCACAAGACCTCCTTGGATGATTCAAGGAGTGGCCCAAGACGCCAACGCTCGACGCTATGACCTCCTCTTTCCGAGCCAGGACGTCATTCAGAATGACGCCAAATCCGGATTGACCTGGGAGTGCAGTGAATCGCAGATCCAAACTCGCGACACTCCATGTCACAGTATAGAACCGTGGGGCTTTTCGAACTCCTTGTGCGCAGAATCCTATTCGTAGCGCCGCAGAAATCAACCTAAATGGAGCAGTTGAGCGTGTCGAAGGTGCGCCAAGGCTTGAGCGAGAAAGCCACGATGCACGACGAGTCGGATCCGATGAGGTGATACGTCGAGTTGGGCAGAGCGGCTTTATCGCCAAGACCTTGCGCAGATTCGGCAAGGGCAACTGCTCCGTTTAGGTTCAAGTCGCGTTTGCGACCCAGAACGGAAATCGGTGCCTCCAGAGGTTGTCGGTGACCAAGATGTCGTGGTAAGGCAGACAGCCCAGCCTGCGGGGTGACGAAGAGTACCAGGCGCGTGGAGAGCATGGAACGGCCTCGTTCTTAACCCGCTGGGCCGACGGGCCGTCGGCGATACGGCAGGCTGGGCAGCCTGCGCCAAACCCTCGAGCACCTCTCAACGATGCTGCCCCTCCCGCCGCGCGATTCGCCCGGGAAGGATGCGAGCCCTCTCCCGTGCGTCGACGGTTCGCACGACCGTTCCTTCGCCCCCTTCCTAAACCACAAAACCTCATGACCATCGGAGGACTTGCAGCCGGCGGGCAACCTCTTCGGCATTGGCGCGGCTGTTGAAGGAAGAAATCCTGATGAATCCCTCGCCTTTGGAGCCGAATCCACTGCCTGGGGTGATCACGACATGGGCTTCATTCAGAATCTTGTCGAACGCTTGCCAGGACGTGAGCCCGGCGGGCACCTGCACCCAAATGTAAGGGGCATTCACGCCGCCAAAGACGGAGAGCCCCGCTTGGCGAGCCCCGGCCACGAGAATTCTGGCATTGCCCAGATAATGCTCGATCAGCGAGCGAACTTGGGCCTGACCTTCGGCCGAATACACGGCCTCGGCGGCGCGTTGAACGATGTAACTGACCCCGTTGAACTTGGTGCTCATCCGCCGGTTCCACAGGGGGTGAAGCGGCTTGCGCTCGCCAGTGCTCGTTTCCGCAATCAACGATTTCGGGACCACCGTGAAGGCGCAACGCACGCCGGTAAATCCACCATTCTTCGAAAAGCTGCGGAATTCGATCGCGCACTCTCTCGCTCCGGGAATTTCGTAAATGGAGTGCGGAATGGCCGGATCAACAATGTAAGATTCGTAAGCCGCGTCGTAGAGGATAATCGCCCGGTGCTGAAGAGCGTATTTCACCCAAGCCTCCAATTGAGCCCGGGTCGCCACGGCTCCCGTGGGGTTGTTCGGGGAACACAGATAAATCACATCCACCGGATCCCGGGGGGGCTCGGGCACGAACCCGTTGGCCTCGGTGCAAGCCAAGTACGTCAACCCGGGATAAGCCCCGGAAGCATCAGGCTCCCCGGTATGGCCCGCCATCACGTTGGTGTCCACGTACACCGGATAAACAGGATCGCTGATGGCGATGCGATTGCGGCTCCCAAGCACGTCCAGGATGTTCCCGCAGTCACATTTCGATCCGTCGGAAACGAAGATTTCGTCATCCGCAACGTCGAGTCCCTTCTTGCGAAAGTCGTTCTCGGCAATCGCGGCCCGGAGGAAATCGTAGCCCTGTTCGGGTCCATAACCTCGAAAAGTGCCGCGCTGACCCATTTCGTCCACGGCTCGGTGCAAAGCCGCGATGACCGCGGGAGGCAGGGGTTCCGTGACATCGCCAATGCCGCAGCGGATGAGCCTCTGGGCGGCCGCGGGGTCGGAGTCGCAGAAAGCTTTCACGCGCCGGGCGATCTCGGGGAAAAGGTATCCGGCTTTGAGTTTGAAGTAATGTTCGTTGAGCAAGGCCATAAATCATGCCGCGTGCCGCCGCAGAACGGTTGCGGTGTGCCGCGCAGGCGCGGAACGTAAAGGATTCAACGCCCCAGTTCAACTGTCCCGAAACCATGCTGTGGGAAATGCCGGGCAGCCTACGCCACACGACAGACCACTTCGCGATGCACGGCGAGCGGAAGGGGTGGGTGGAATTTGTCTGGTTGACCAGTCCAAACGTCGAGTTACTTGCCCGTAACCGTTCAAGCTCCAAACCGTCTTAATGAGTGTAACGGTATCGACGACATGCATTCACTTCTTTCCCGCCTGTTCTCCCGGCTCCTTCCAGCCTTCACCCCCATCTCTTTCTCGATGTTCGCCGTCGCCGCGTCGCCCGACTTCACTCGCGCGAAACCCGCGGACGTGCTCGACACCTCAAAGGTCTGGGAAATCCATCTTCGATTCCGCGCCGATCAATTCGCGGCCATGGAACCGAAAGGAGGCGGTTTTCCGATGGGCGGAGGCGGCGGGGGACGGGGAGGACGCGGCGGATTCGGGCCGGGAACGTTTCTCGCGCCGGCCTGGATGACGCAGGGAGACACGTCGAAAGATTCCAAACTCTCAAAGGAGGAGTTTCGAGCCATGAGCGAGCGGTGGTTTGCCGCGTGGGACAAGGACAAGGCTGGCAAACTGAACTCGAGCCAGATGCGTGAGGGATTAAATGTCGCGATGGCGCCTCCCGCCGACGGAGCGCGCGGCGGACCTCCTGCCATGAATTTTCTCGGACGTGAGGGAGGGCGCAACGGGCTCTCCGCCATGACCGGCGTGGAATTCGACTATGTCCAGGCGGACCTCGAGTTCGGGGGGCAACTCTTCACCAATGTCGCAGTGCGCTACAAAGGCAACGGCACCTTCATGGAGTCTCGTGCCACTCTCAAACGATCGCTGAAAATCCAATTGGATGAACACGTGAAGGGACGAAAACTGGCGGGAATGGACACGCTGAATCTGCATAATTGCGTCACCGACCCCAGCTACATGAACGAGGTCCTCTCGCACCGGTTGTTTTTGGACGCCGGCACGCCGGCGGCGCGCGCGGGATATGCAAAAGTTTATGCCACCGTGGAAGGGAAATATGACCGGAAACTGTGGGGGGTCTACTCGATCGTGGAAAATCCTGACAACGATTTCGCGCGAGTGCATTTCGGCACTAAAAAGGGAGCCCTCTTCAAACCCGTCGGAAGGCGACTCTTCGAGGACATGGGAGACGATTGGGCCAAGTACCATCAAACCTACGATCCCAAAACCAAACTCACGACCGCCCAACAGAGGCGCGTCATCGAGTTTGCCAAACTCGTCTCTCATGCCAGCGACACCGAATTCGAATCCAAGCTGGCAGGTTTCTTGGATTTGGATGCCTTCGCACGGTTCATGGCGGTGACCACGTGGCTCTCGACCTTGGACAGCATTTTGGGCATGGGCCAAAACTTCTTGGTGTATTTGCACCCCGAAACCTCCAAGTTTCATTTCATTCCCTGGGATCTCGACCATTCGTTCGGACAGTTCCACCTCATGAGCTCCCAGGAGAAGCGTGAGCAACTGTCGATTCACGAACCCTGGCACAGCGAGATCCGCTTTCTCCAGCGGGTGTTCAAAACCCAGGCGTTCAAGAAGATCTATCTTGCCCGGATGGAGGAATTCTCCAAGACCGTGTTCGAACCCCAGCGTTTCCACCGGCAGGTGGACGAAATTGCGAGCGCCATTCGCGGGGCGGTTCAAGAGGAATCGAATGTTAAACTCGATCGATTCGACAAGTCCGTGGCCGGAGAGAGCGTCACGCCCAATCCGATGGGGTTTGGAACGCCCATGGCACCGCGCAAACCAATCAAGCCTTTCGTCGTCGCGAGAAACGCTTCTGTGAAAGATCAACTCGCTGGAAAATCCGAGGGCAAGAAGGTGGCCTTTAGAGGCTTCGGGGGGGGTGGAGGCGGAGGAAGAGGAGGGCGAGGAGGAGGATTCGGACCCGGCAATTTCGTGGCTGGGCCCTTGTTCAACCTGCTGGACGCAGACAAGGACAACTCGGTAACCGAGGCGGAGTTTAAGGAGGGTTTTGCGAAGTTGTTTCTGAAGTGGGACAAATCGAATGCGGGTTCCCTCGACGAAGAAGGCCTCAAGGATGGGATGAATGCCGATCTTGGGCCGGGTGCCGACGGAATACCTGGTCCCGCAGGCTCCGGGCGACGAGGCGGTCCGCCTCCGGGTGATGTTCCGGTTCCGACCCAACCGTGAGCACGCGCCTTGGGCTCCTGCAAACGTCCGTGGTCACCATTCCCTCATTCCCTTCCTCCTTCGAACGGCAGTTGAAAAGGGTGAAGATTTGCAAAGGCCTGCGGAAAGTTACGGTGGATCCGCAGGGTGATCCATCGAAACTCGAGAAAGACCTTTGACGCCGAGATCTTGCGGTAGATCGATGCGGATCAGTTGCCGTCTCCAGGATTAAGGGCAATTGCCGTTTTAAGGTTCAACTTAGTTCCTTCAGGGCTTGCAGGGCATACCAGCGCACGGCTGAAGAAACAGGCGGGGTGAGGTGATCCAAATCCTCCGCCGCGCACCACCGCAAATCGTGGTGCTCTGCTTCCGCTCGTCTCAAGTTGCCGGAGACGGGACGTGCCCAGTAGATCATCCCAACGTGCTCGTGCGTTTCCGAGATACGATGGATGTCCAGAAACCGAGGCGCGATGAGCGCACGCGTGCCAGGGCTGGTCGTCGGCGGGCGTTCACCGACCAACTCGATCTCGAGTCCGCTTTCCTCTCTCCCTTCGCGCAAAGCGGCCTGCTCAGGGTCCTCATCAAGTTCAACATGACCGCCGAGCGGGAGCCAGCGATCAAGTCGACGGTGATGCACAAGCAGCACGCGGCCCCGGTCGACAATGAAAAGGGCCACGGTGAAATCGATCTTGTCGTGCAGATGCGGCATGACAATCAGTAATCGTAGAGGCCTTCGTCGTGTGAGTATCCTCCGACTCCGGAACCACCCTCCCCTCCGGGGCCTCCCATGAAATCTCCAAGCACATCCCCCATGTCCTCCTCAATCTTTTCCGGATCCTCCCCGGCCTCAAGCCGTTTGATGGCGGTGTCGAGTTCCTTGGGCGCGGACCCGGGAGGCAAGAGCTCCTTCATCTTGCGCATCATGTGAGCCATGTGTTTGGGATTGTTCTCATCCAAATGTTCCATATCGCGCTCCATTTCGCCCATGACCCGCTGAACGCGTGGATCATCGAAATCCGGCATCGGCCCTTCTTGGGACGCTTCCTCTTCATCCGCATTCATGTTGGCGCCGGGAGTTTCGGAAACTCCTTTGAGATGCGCAAACCGGCTGATTTGCTTGTCCATGCGTGTGCTTCCGCACTTGGGGCATGAAGGTGTGCGATCCGGATTGATGCGTTTCGAGAGGAAACTAAAGATCTTCCTGCAGCGGGGGCAGGCAAATTCATAGATTGGCATGGTGACAACGCAAATCTGAACGGGGTTTTTTAGAGCGCAACCGTGTGTCGCGTCGGACTGATGCGCCACGAATAACGGGTTCGGCAGAAAACTCAAGCCGGAGCTTTCCCTCGAGTTGAGGGAGGTCTTGGAGACTGACCGAATGGCGGAGCCTTCGAGCACGCTGCTCGCTCGCTGCTCGTGTTTCTGAACACTCCCATTTCAGTTCACCCGTCCTTTTCCCGTTTCGGCACGCGTATTACCATTAACCT
>VHDF01000016.1 GCA_016871495.1 Verrucomicrobiota bacterium
CCCCACCAAATGCCTGGTTTTGGTTTAGACTGCCACCAAATGGGCCGAGGAGTCAATCTTGAACTGTGGGTTTTTTCGGACCTATTGAGCTTTTCTCTCAGAACGACTAATGCAACTATATGGTCACGTGGGTTTTATAAATAACCACGAATTGATCTAGTTTCGCTTAGAATAGAGCTCGCATCTGCGATCTATGTATTTTGTTGCCTCCCCGACATAATCCTTGCCTGTCCAATCGCACCCGATACCATCCGCAGTCCTTGTTCGCGAACCCGGCTGCGGGATGGTCCATGGGGTCGGAATTCGCGGCGCACGGGACTGATCTCAAAACTGCATGAAGAGTTACAATGTCGCGGTGATCGGAGGAGACGGCACAGGGCCCGAGGTGGTTCGCGAAGCCATCAAAGTCCTCGACGCCGCCTGCCCAAAATTCGGCTTCAAACTGAATTACACGCCGTACGACCTCGGTGGTGAACGCTACCTTCGAACGAACGAAGCCTTGCCCGCCAGTGTCGTGACCGAGTTGCGCCAATTCCCCGTCATTCTTCTCGGCGCCATCGGCCATCCCGATGTCAAACCCGGCGTGCTCGAAAAAGGAATTCTTCTGCGCCTACGCTTCGAGCTCGAACAATACATCAATCTTCGCCCGGTCAAACTCTACGACGACCGCTTCTGCCCGCTGCGCGACAAAGGACCATCCGACATCGATTTTGTCGTCGTGCGCGAGAACAACGAGGGGCTCTACACGGGATCGGGCGGATTTGTTTTCAAAGGCACGCCCCACGAAATCGCGGTCCAGGAAAGCATCAACACGCGCCGTGGTGTGGAGCGTTGTTTGCGTTACGCCTTCGAAATCGCGCGCAAGCGCAACAAGGACAAAAAGCTGACGCTCTGCGGCAAGACCAACGTGCTCACGTTCGCCTTCGATCTCTGGGAGCGAGCCTTCCATGAAGTCGGTGCCGCAGAGTTCCCGGACATCAAAAGGGACTATGCGCATGTGGACGCCACCACCATGTGGTTCGTGAAGAATCCCGAATGGTTCGATGTGATCGTGACGGACAACATGTTCGGTGACATCATCACCGACCTCGGTGCCATGATCCAGGGCGGCATGGGAATCGCCGCCGGCGGTAATATCAATCCCTCCGGCACCAGCATGTTTGAACCGATCGGCGGCAGTGCGCCGAAATACACGAATCAAGGTGTCATCAATCCGCTCGCGGCCATCTGTGCGGGTCAAATGCTTCTCGATTTCCTGGGAGAGTCCGCCGCCGCGAAGGCCATCGAAACCGCGGTCATCAAAACGACCCGCGAAAAAATCAAGTCTCTCGCCGCGGGCAAGATGGGTTACTCCACTTCACAAGTGGGAGACCTCGTCGCCGCCGCCCTCTGATCCCCGCCCAACGCCCGCCAAGAGGGAGCCACGCCGACCTCCTCTCGACGGCAGATCAAGCGGACTGCACGATCGGACTCACGCCTGAGAAACCCTCCCTCAAAAATTGCTCCGGCGGCGCCGGCTCGCATATGTGCCAGCCCTGGGCGAAATCCAGCCCGATTTCGACCACATGCCGGAATACCTGCGGGTTGGTGACGAATTCCGCCACCGTCTGCTTGCCCAAAATATGAGCCGTTTCATGCATGGCTCGAACCAAAGATCGGCTGACCGCGTCCTGATCCAGATGCTTGATGAAGTTGCCTTCGATTTTCACATAATCCACCGGCAGATCCCGCAAATAGGTCATCGAGGAAAAACCTGACCCGAAATCGTCCAAGGCAAAAGTGCTGCCCTGTTGCTTGATCCTATCGATCAACCGGCGCGTTTGCGCCAGATTCTGGATCGCGGCTGTTTCGGTGATTTCGAACGAGGCCCGCGCCGCGTCCACCCCTCTTTCCCGAAAACTTTCCTCCAGAAAGTCCGGCAACTCGGGATCACCCAATGTCTGTGCGGATAAATTGATCGCCAGATGCAAGCTGGGATGGGCTTGCAACAACTGAATCGACCTCCGGATCACAAACCGGTCTATGAGCGCCATGTTGCCAAAACGCTGGGCCGCGATCATGAAGGCACCGGGCAAAATCCGCTCCCCTCCGGTGTCCCGCATTCTGAGCAAGACCTCGAAATACACCCGGGTGATGGCTTCGCGAACCGGCAAAATCGGTTGCAGCCAAATCTCCATGCGATCCTCGCGCAACGCATCTTTGATGGCCACGGACCATCGCGACTCCGCGTCCAACTGCCGCAACGCCTGTTCATCGGGCTGAAATTCGGCAAACCCATTCCGCCCCCGCTCCTTGGCCACAAAACACGCCGAGGCGACATCCGACAAATGATCCTCCGCCGTCCTTCCGCTCCGCACCTGGGCCACTCCCACGCTGGCGGTTGCCGGATAGGCTCGTCCCTTGTCGAAGAAACGATGCCGGTCGAAGCGCTCGACCAATCGACGAGCCAAGGCCAGCGCTTCTTGCGCGTCCGCCTCCCGCATCAAGACCACAAAATCGTCGCCTCCAAACCGCGCGACCAGATTGGTCGGGTTGACTTCGGACTGAATCATCCCCGCGACATCCTTCAGCAACCGGTCGCCGGTTTCAAACCCGGCGGCCGCGTTCACCGCTTTGAATTGATCCAAATCCAGATAGAATACGTAGCCCTTCGCGGGCCTCGTCTCCAGGAACTGGTCGAGCTGTTCGGAAAAATAACGCCGATTCGCCAGCCCGGTCAGGGGATCATGATTGGCAAGGTAAAGCAATTCGCCCTCGAGCCGCTTGCGCTCCGTCAAATCGGTGAACAACAACACCACCTCTGCACCGCCCGTGAGGAGACTGGCCCGGCAGAGGCAAAACAACACCGCGCCCCCCGGACTCCTCACCGGAACCTCACCCGACCAGGATCGCCCGCACCGGCAGGTCTCCCATAACGTGGACCACCCGTCCTCCGCAAGTTCGAGCCGTTCCAATGGAAACACCCCTTCGACGCCGGCGGAGAACCCTCCGAACATCGCCGCGAACGAGGAATTGCTGTAAAGCACCCGGTTGTCTTCCGCCACGATCGCGATGGCGTCAGCTGCATGATCCACCGCGCTGCCCAATCGGCGCATTTCTTCGTGCGTGCGCGCGTTCTCCTTTTGGTGGGCTCGTTCCCATTCTTCGAAACGTGCCTTGCGTTGCAAGGTTGCGTGCACTCGCGCCAGCACCTCGGGAATCACAAAGGGCTTGTTGATATAATCCACCGCCCCCAAGGCAAAGGCCCGAACCTTGTCCTCCGTGCTCTGCCGTCCCGTCATCATGATCACCGGAACGCGAGTCAAACCGGGCTCCGACCGGAAAACAGCGCACGCCTCCAATCCATCCATCCCGGGTAAAACCAAATCGACCAACGCCAGATCGAATCCCTCGCGCCGCGCCAGCTCCAGCCCGCCTTCAGCATCGGCCGATTTCCAAACCTCCATCCCTTCGCCCCGCAACGCTGATTCCATGAGGTCCGCCACTTCCGGAATGTCCTCAATGATCAGAATTTTGCGTGGATTCATGGAGACATCACGAAGCGGGGCACCGCCCATCCTCTCCTCGCATCTTGGAGTGAGCGGAACGGTCTGTCGCGCCGACGGCAGGATTGCCTGCGGGGTTCTATCGATTCAAAACCCGGTAGAACCTCGCTGGAATCCCTCCCGCAAAATCGGTCACCACAAAATGATCGGCGGGTGCGGTGTTCGTCTTGAGGGAAATCCAACTCACCAGATCTGGTGAGGCCTGTAAAATGTAGGATCGGCCGGCCTTGCCCTCCAAGGTCAATTCCACAAAACCTCCCGAGGCCACTAATCCCAGAAACTTCGCCGAATCTCCTCCACCTCCTGTCGTGGCGTCGGCCTCGCCATGTAATCGAACGACGTAGGCGTAGTTGAATCCGTTCGCTTGCCGGAAATCTCCGCCCACCAGAATCGAGCCGTCCTGGGTCCGAGCCAGGGCGTTCGCCCTGGGAACAAACCCGCCCGCGATGCCGCTGCCTACATCAAAGCTCGGATCGAGTTGCCCTTGAGCGGTGAGGCGGGCCACCCCCGCGCGCGATTGGCCGAAAGCCTTGGTGAAACCTCCCGCCACAATCACCCTGCCGTCAGCCTGCACCGCCACGGCATTGATCGCCGCGTCCGTTCCAGCACCCGGGTTGAACAAAGGATCGAGCGCACCACTCATCATCAAGCGCGCCACCCCACCCCGGGCCTGGCCTTGCACTTGCCCAAACGCTCCCGCCACAAACACACTGCCGTCCTTTCCCAAACTCATCGCGTTCACCGCCTGGTCGGGGCCCGCACCCGGATCAAACCCCGCATCCAGTGTCCCATTGGACTTGAATCGAGCAACCCGGTTGCGCGGAATCCCGCCGGCCTCCGTGAAATCACCCGCCGCCACAATGTTCCCGCCCGCGTCAATGGCCAGCGCCGAAACCCGGGTCACCAACCCCCCCCCAATCCCGAGATTGTCGAACCCGAAGTCCAGACTCCCGTCCGTGTTCAGTCGCGTCAAACCGTTCCGGCGCTGTCCCGAGAATTGAGTGAACGCACCCCCCACCACAACCTTGCCGTCACTCTGCAATGCAATGGCATACACGGCATTATTACCTCCAGCGCCGATAGCGAAACTGGAATCCAGCGATCCATCCGGCATCAATCGCGCCAATCCCGGACGAGACACCCCGGAAACCCGATCGAAAGCGCCAGCTAACAGAAGCTTTCCATCCGCTTGAAGCGCCAGCGCGAAAACGGAATTGTTCGCTCCCGCCGACGGATTGAATCCCGCGTCCAAGGACCCGTCCGAGCGAATCCGGGCCACGCGCCCTCGCGAGACATCGTCATAAGTCGAGAATCCGCCCGCCACGAACCATCCACCCTGCCCGTCTGGAACGGCGGCCAACACCGGTCCGTTCGGGCCGATATAAGGGTTGAACGCACTATTCGGCTGTCCTGGAGTGGTCGGACCCGTGGAAACTCCGGTCATCGTCACCCCTGAGGATGTGGTGGTCGCGCCACGATTATCCGTGGCCACGGCCACGATCGAATAGGTGCCCGGTGGCAAATTGGAAACGACCAGGCTGAAAGGGGCGCTTTGGGCGCTGCCCAACAGGGAAGGTCCGGCGTAAAATTCGACTTTGGCAACCTGCCCGTCGAGGTCGCTGGCATTGGCCGAAAGTTTGATCGATTTGGGCGCAAAAAAGCGGGTGCCATTCAAGGGGCTCGACATGGATACAATCGGGGACAAATTGGCCCGCGGAGCCACCGTAATCACCGCCACACTGCTCGTGACGGACCCCGAACTGCTGTTGACCACCACGAAGTAGGAACCTGCGTTGGTGGACTCCACCGCCGGGATCTGGAAGAAGGGTGAGGATGCGCCCGGCAGGTTTGTTCCGTTAAATGCCCATTGGTAGCCCAGGGGCGGAACCCCCGCCGCTTCCACGCTCAACAGCAAAGGAGTGCCCACCACGAGAGTCTGGCTTTGCGGCTGAACCAAAATCGCCGGGGGCGTCTGCACGCTCAGTGTCGAGGCCAAACTCGTCACGGAACCGGCGCTGTTCGACACGGTGACTCGGTATTCGCCCGCGTTCAGCGGACTGACGATGGGGATGTTGAGGACGGCGCTCGTGGCTCCCGGAATGTTCGCGCCCCGAAACTGCCACTGGTAGGTCAACACCCCCTGCCCCGTGGCGACGACGCTGAAAGAAGCCGGCGAGCCCGAAGCCACCGCGACATCCGTCGGCTGGGTCACGATGACCGGCGGTTTCGTCTGCGGACCGGTCACGGTCAGATCAAAAAAATCGCTGGCATTCAAGCCCTGGGGATCCGCCACCGAAAGCGTGATGCGGCTGGTGCCCACCGCCGTCGCGGGCAGATTCAAAATCACCAGTCGATCCGATCCGGAACCGCCAAAGAAAATACTCGTGTCCGATACCGCCGCGAAGTTCGAGGAAAACCCGATGAGCACAAGGTTGCTCACCCCGTCGGGATCCTGCACTTTGAAGGGAACACTCACCAGGGTGCCTGCTTCCGCACGGACCGCTTTGTTCGTCACCACAATGGTGGGAGGATCGTTCAAATTAAACACCTTGAATTGGAACGAGGTGCTCGCCGCTAAATTCTCGCCATCCAACACGCTCACCGTGATGAGGGTCACGCCCACCTCGTTCGTGGCGGGAATGATCGTCAGAAACCGCTCGGCGCCCGTCCCTGAAATGATCACGTTGCCGGAAGGCACGAGTTGCGTGTTGGAGGATACCGACGCCACCCGGAGGGACGCCGCTGGAGTTTCGGCATCGTTCACCGTGAAGGGGATCGGCTCCCCCGGAGTGTCCTCCGTCACGAATCGATCCGTGATCACCGAAATCGTGGGAGGCACCGCCAGCGCCCGGGAAAATCCCAGGACCAAGAGCACAAAAACCGCCCCGAGGAGCGGCAGCCGGAAGATTTTGGGAAGAGTGCGAAGTGGATTCGCGTCGGATGCTTTCATGGAAGTTGGAACTGAAACGCTAAACGGACGCATCATTCGCATCGACCCGCCTGAAAACAAGCTCTTTGTGCCCCGCCCCACAGAGCAGAATCAATGGGGTCGAAAGGACCCGGTTGCGGAAACCTCATCATCATGGAATGTCACTTACTGAAATGCAGAGGCTCTCGCGGAACCACGAAGGCCAGGAGATGGGAAAGCATGCTTGAACCGTTGATCCCGTGAGGGAGACGGGCTTCGAATGCTTTCTCTCCGTCACTCTGTGCCTCCGTGAGAGCCATCCGACCGCCCGGTGCGCCCCAGCAGAATGCAAGTTTGTCGGGGACAGAAATCTTGGATCGTCTCCCCTGCTTCATCTCGAACTCTGCGATCTCTGCGCCTCTGCGCGAGAACAATCCCTGCTTTCACGAAAGCACGTCAGATTCGTCAAGTTTCTAGAGTTTCTAGGGGACAGAGATCTCGAGTTTGAACCGCCGAATCCTTCTCTCGGTCGAATGCGCCTGAGGGGTCGCATCTCACAATTCAACAATTGGCGAAGGGGCGATAAGACTTTCGAACAGGGTCCGACCGTTGCAGATCCAGCCACTGTTGAATGGTGAGATGGGAATCTATTCCATGACCCTCTTGCTGAGAACAACGGCTCCGCGGGTAGCCTGGGCGGAAATCGTGAGTTGCAACCGGCAGCGTCAAACCTCTCCCCGCCACCCCTCGGTGACGTGAACAGTCACGCACCCTTATTGCGTCTTAAAATCGACCCGTTCAAACCCAAGGGCGGTGAGCATGGCTCGCAGTTGCAAATGAGCTCGTTCCTCAGCTTCCTCGTAAATCCCACTGTTTCGCGCCCCAATCCGGATGTCGTTCACCGCTTGCTGCCTGGCATTCTGCTCCAGATTGGCGTCGGCCGTCCGCATCAGGCCGGTGGATCGCTCAATCACCCGTGTTTTTTTCTCGTCCAGGTAGGCATCGGTCACCATGGCACGAGGCAGTCGCAACAGGATCGACCGGCCCTCGATCACGATGTCCTCAGGCTTGATCTGGCCCAAATCGATCCCGGCCTTGACGACCCCGTGGGCAAGCAGAAGCAGGCGATTCTCCCCATACCACTTGACGTCCTCCAGAATCACCACTTTCTCCAAGACATACTTTACCGTCACCAAATGGGATAATCCCTGCACCTGGGTCAGCACCACGGATGCATTGATTCCCGGACGCGTGGAAAGTACAGGGCCGAGCGGAGGAAGCAACAGGCCCAGCAACACCCCAAACGCCAGCACCAGCGCCAGGATGACGGCGAAAAAGACGGCCCGTTGGCGCCCCATGGCAACCTCCTCTACTGTCCGATCTCGCCGAAACGGAGAACCGAGAGGACGATGAAAATGATGATGGCGAGCGCGAGGATGACGCCGACTCCAATAAAAATGAGATTGGCCTTGTTGCTCTTCTTCGCGAAACCGGGATTCTTGTCGAGCGCAACGCTCTTGGGAACACTCTCACTCTCGCCCAATCGCACCCCTTGACTGGGCCCTGACTCAACCGATTTCTTCGCAGCCGCAGCCGTAGCCGCTGGCGCAGCCGCCGGAGCTGCCGGCGTGTCGAGCTTCAGATCCACCTGGCCCAGCCGCAAGGTTTGGCCAGGTTTCAAAACCGACTCCGAAATCTTGTCGCCGTTGATGAAGGTCCCATTCGTCGAGTTTAGGTCCTTAATGACCACGTCCGAACCACGCAAAAAAACCTCGCAATGATGGCTCGAAATCGAAGCTTCGGCGATTTGGAAAGTATTGTCCTCGACACGCCCAATCGTCACTTTCTCCGTCGTGAGCTCGTAGCTCCTTCCCGCGTGGCCATCGCTGAGTACGACGAGTTTGGGCATAAAAGGTTTCGGTCCGCGAATTATCTTCACGAAGTCCGGCAAGTCAAACGGAATTCTAGCAAATCCTTGGTGCTCATACGAAAAGACAACTTGGCCGCCAAGTGGGCGCAGCAACGTTACACCTCTGGAGGCAAACGATTTGGGAGCGGGAGGCGAACCTTTGAATCCTCAGACTCCACACTCGAAATCCCCGCCGTTGGCAGACGTGAATCCCTGTTGACCTCAACGGGGAAACACCGACGAAGGCAGGGATCCCTCGGAATCGCAGCGGGAAACAGGAAAAGGTCATTCTCGACCTGGGGCGACCCTTCCCACCAGGAGAGTTCGTCGAAGATCCAATCGCATACCTCATCGTCAAGGATCGTCATCAGGTCCCCTCTGAAATCTTGCGCGGCAAGCAGGGACCCAGTCCAGGTCGATGTTGGCTAAGAGCGATGAAGCATCGGCATCTCGTCTGTCCTGTCTCAATCTTCGAATCGAATGATGAGACAAAAATGGAACGGGCTCTCACGGAGCCGCGAAGGCACGGAGATGGGGAGGTATGCTTGAACCGGTGACGTCGTGAGTGAGACGGGCTTCGAATCCTTTCTCTCCGTGTCTCTGTGCCTCCGTGAGAGCCGTCCATCCACCGGAACAAATCAGTTCAAGCGGTTCAGGACTTCGCGATGTCGATCAATCCCTCGGCCTCCAGGAAGTCACCCGAAATGCCGTCGCCGTTCTTGTCGAATGGCCGTGGGCATCCGCATTCAGACAAAAGGTGCTTGGGAGTGCAGCAAGTCGGACACGTCACGGCACGTGTCGGCAGCAACCCCGTCGAATCGAAAAACTGCTATCCGCATGAATCCGGAGGTGGTAGGAGCACTGGGTTACCTTGATGACACGCAACTCCTCGTTGGTATGAAAAGGTTATCGCTTCGATCCCTTCCTCCCGGCCCCGAGCCCCGGATGATCCCCGGCCCCAGCCGCGCGATTCGCGCCGGGTTCACCCTCATCGAACTTCTGGTGGTTATCGGGATCATTGCGATCCTCGCCAGCATGCTGTTGCCCGCGCTTTCCAAAGCCAAAGCGAAGGCGCAGCAAACCGCGTGTTTGAACAATCTCAAACAGCAAGGCCTCGCCCTGATTCTCTACGTCGACGAAACCCGGCAGTATCCGGGCAGTGTGCAGGAGGCCGGGGATTTGGTCGCCCTCTTGAACGGCAAAGTGAGTTGGCCCCCACGCATGCTCCCTTACCTCAGCAGCAATCACGTGGTCTTCAACTGCCCCACGGAAAAGCAGCGTTATCACTGGACCAACAACCCTTCCAAGGGACCCCCTTTCCCATTCAACATCCTTCCCAATCAAACCGGGTTCACCTATGGCTACAACGATTGGGGCGTCGGAGAGGGCGGTCGCAACAGCTCGCGAGCCACGCTCGGATTGGGCAGCCACTTGGGCCTGGGCGATCCCCAACTCAGGCCCATCAAGGACACGGATATCCTGGTGCCCAGCGACATGATCGCCATCACGGACACGAAGTCCGACAACAATTGGGACAGCGTCACCGATCCCTCCGATCCGGGCACCTTTGCCAATCCGGCAGGCGAATGGCCGAGCCGGCGGCACAGTCTTGGATCGAATGTGTTGTTCACGGATGGACACGTGGAATCCTGGAAGCAAATGCGACTGGTCGCCCGCGATGAAAACGTGCGCAAGAAATGGAACAACGACAATCTGCCTCACAAGGAGGCGTGGTGACCCGGGGCATCCGCGGGATGTCGTTGACACGCGCCGGGGCTGACAGGCACGGCGTTCAAGCCGCTTCAAGGCGGGTTGTCGAAGTAGCACGGCAAGCCCGAGGCGCAAAGGTGTTGCCAGGGCGAAGGCATGTCCACTGGGCGGGCCATCGACCCGGAGGAGATCGCCGCGGGTGGGTTCGCGCGCGCGGAAGCGCCGTGAACGGCGCGGTCCGGCAACTCGGGGAGGCACCGGGATTGACCCGCTAGAGGCTCTTGGAAGTTTCGCCTGCGCTGGCTTCCATTCCCGCGCTGCCTGATCGCCCGGCGGCGCCAGACTCCAGCCCTTCGAGGTTCATCCTGACCTTTCGATGAAAAATACCGTTCTCCTCGCCCTGGCCCTGGCCCTCCTGGCGGGCAGCGTTCTGGCCTTGCGAAATTACGTCCGCGAGCAGCGCCAGAGCGAAGATTTCCCTGAAGGCGCCCATTGGTTGTGCCTCCAATGCCGGGAGGGTTTCACGGTGAGCCTTGAACAGGTGAACCAGTGGGCAGGCACCGATCCCGCCGGTGGTTTCGCGTGTCCGAAGTGCAAGAGCGGCCAAACTGCGCGCGCCAAGAAATGCCCCCTCCCTGCCTGCGGCAAGTTTTACCTCGAACGTAATCTGGTCATTGACGACAAAGTGTGCTGCCCGATCTGCAAGTCACCCCTGCCCTGAGCCAGGCTCGCGAGGCCGAATTTGGATTGCCCGAGCCGGGGGTTCCCATAACCTAGCAGCCATGTATGCGCCGTCCGATTTGTTCGATCTCAATCACACCCGCCACGCTGCCCTGTTCCAAGGCTGCGAATTTGCCTGGGATGGATTGAAGAGGCTCAAGGATTACCTCCGCCAACATCTCAAGCCAGGACTTCACAATCGCTGCGAAGGCCGCGCCTTCATCGGCGAGAACGTTTTCATCGGCGAAGGCACCGTCGTGGAAGACGGCGTCATGATCAAGGGCCCCGCCCTCATCGGACGCAACTGCCAGATCCGCCACAACGCCTACATCCGCGAAGACGTCATCATCGGCGACGATTGCGTGGTGGGAAATTCCACGGAACTCAAGCACTGCCTGCTCTTCGACCATGCCGTCGCGCCCCACTTCAACTACGCGGGCGATTCGATCCTGGGCTACAAGAGCCATCTCGGCGCCGGCGTCATCCTCTCCAATCTCAAAGTCGTGCCGGGTAACGTCACCGTGGAGAAGGACGGTGTCCCTTTTGACACCGGTCTGCGAAAGTTCGGAGCGCTCATCGGCGATAGCGCCGACATCGGCTGCAACAGCGTGCTCAACCCCGGATCGATTCTCGGACGCGGCTGCCTGCTCTATCCCGGCGTCAATTGGCGGGGCTTTCTCCCGGCCAACATGATCGTGAAAAACAAGGCGCAATCCGAAGTCGTGGTCCGTCGTCCGCGCGGCGTGTAGCACCGACTGGTCATGATCGGCTTCCTGGATGAGACCGGGAAAAGCGCGGCATCCAGCTTGGTGGACAAGGTGGAGGCGATCTTTTCCCCGACGGGCCTTTTGTCCGGCGCGAGTTCTTTCGAATACCGCCCGCAACAGCAGCGCATGGCGGTGGAAGTGGCGCGCGCGCTCATGTCCAAGCAATCCTTGGTCGTGGAAGCCGGCACCGGCGTGGGAAAGAGCCTGGCCTATTTGATCCCCTCCATCCTCTACGCGATGCAGGAGGGTAAAAAGGCCGTCATTTCCACACACACGATCAATTTGCAGGAACAACTGATCGAAAAGGATTTGCCCCTGCTCTCCCGCATCCTCGAAGTCCCCTTCCGCTACACGATGCTGAAGGGGCGATCCAACTATCTCTGCACCCGCCGGCTTCAAAAAGCCCTGCAACAAGCCTCGACGCTCTTCACCTCGCCCGAAACCGCCGAGTTGCACCGCATCGCCGAATGGGCCAAGACCACCGGCGATGGAAGCCTGTCCGACTTCGAAATCGAACCGGATCCGAAGGTGTGGACCCAGGTCTGCTCCGAGCGCGGCATCTGCACGCCCAAGAGATGCGGGGCCACGAGCGACTTCGCGCGCGATCACGGCCCCTGTTTTTTTCAAAAAGTCAGGCAACGCATCCTTTCCTCGGACGTGCTCGTCCTGAACCACACGCTTTTTTTCACGATGCTTTCGGGCGTGGACGAGGAACAAACGAGCGGCATCCTTTTCAAGAACGACTTCGTCGTGTTCGATGAAGCCCACACCGTCGAGAGCGTGGCCGCGCGCCACAGCGGCCTGAGCGTCTCCAACACTCAACTGCGTTACGCCGCTCAACGGCTCTGGAATCCCAACTCCGGAAAGGGCCTTCTGGCGGACCTCGTGAAAAGCCAGCCGGTTCAACTGGTGGACGAGTTGATGGAGGCGGGAGCCTCCTTCTTCCAGGCAGTCGAGCAAGCCTGCGATGAACTGGAAGCCCGGAGCGCTCGAAAGTCCCCCGGATTGCGCGAGAAAGCAGCCGGAGAGGCCGGCGCCCCTCGCCGCTCCTGGTCCGAGCTTCGCATCCGGCGGCCCGACTTGATCCCCGACACGGTCACGCTTCCAATCCAGCGGGTGCGGGAGGCGATCGGGAAACTGATCGAATCCAGCGAGGATAAGGAAGCAGGCCTGGAGTTGATCGAATGCAATCGCCGGCTCGGAGAACTCAAGGAAGCCACGGCGGTGTTTCTCAGCCAGGCCGAGGAAGGCTTGGTTTATTGGGTGGAGCGCGCGGGCAAAGGACAGCAGATTCTGTCCCTCAATGCCGCGCCCGTCGATGTGGCCGGCTACTTGCGGCGGCGTTTGTTTGGAGGCCAAACCTCGGTCGTGATGACCAGCGCCACACTGGGCACGATCGCGAGCGAGCGCGAGTCATCCCAGCCTTCCCCCGGCCAAGCGCCGACCCGCCCGGTCCGGCGGGAGTTGCCCGCACCTTCCCCCGATGCGCCCCTGGCCTACTTCACGGGACGAGTGGGCGCGGAAAAGATCCGCGCGCTGCAAGTCGGATCTCCCTTCGATTACAAGCATCAGATGCGGGTCTACGTGGTCAATCGCATGCCGGACCCGCGCGATGCGGAATACACGAAGTCCTTGACCCATTGGATTGAACATTTCGTCAGGAAGACACACGGGAAAGCCTTCGTGCTGTTCACCAGCTTCAAGCTGATGCACGAGGTGGCCGGTCGCCTGGATCGGTTTTTCGCCGAACTGGGGGTCAACGTGTTTGTGCAAGGCATGGGAACCCCGCGCTCGACCATGCTCGAGAAATTCAAGGAAGACGTGGATTCCGTGTTGTTCGGCACGGACAGCTTTTGGCAAGGGGTGGACGTCCCGGGCGAGGCGCTCTCCAACGTCATCATCACCCGGCTGCCGTTTGCGGTGCCGGATCATCCTTTGGTCGAGGCGCGCGTCGAGAACATCGAAGCGCGCGGGGGCAATTCTTTTGGAGAATTTTCGCTGCCCGAGGCCATTTTGAAGTTCCGCCAGGGCGTGGGCCGCCTGATTCGTCGGAAATCCGACCAAGGCATCGTGGTCATCCTGGACAACCGCGTGCTCACCAAGGGATATGGCAAGTCGTTCCTCGATTCGATCCCGGAATGCGAAGTGGAAATCGTGTAAGGTTCGCATCGAGAGCGAGCCGGACTTCATCCGTATTACCAAAGTGTCATGAACGCGTAATCGGGGGGACATTTCGCAGGAGTGGAATGGAACTGACATGAAACCCCCGCGATCCCAAACCAGCGCTCTGGGTCCCCTGCTCCGCCAGGAAGCATGCGCCCTGCTGGACCGCATTCGCTATGGAATCCTGGGAGTTCTGGTGTGCGCCGCGTTGGGCCACACCGTTCATCGCGAGTTCCTGGACACCGCTCTCAGTCCGGAACCCATTTCGCCCACGCAGGCGATTCAATCAAAGCCGCCGCGCCGGCGCCCGGTGATTCCGGCTGAACTTCAATTTCCCGTGGCTCTTCAGGAAGTCCGTCCGCAAGAGATCGGGCGGCAGCCATCCTGCCTTTCCGAACCGTCCATGGTCGTCCGCCCGGGGGCCATGGCGCGGGTTCGGACGGCCTAGGATGTCTGCCGCCCGATTTCACGAGCGGCGGGCTTTCAGCGGAGCCTCCCCCGGCCGCCAGCGTGCAGTCGCACCGGGTGCATGAAAGAGTTTCCTTCAATCTTGCTGTACGAACACGGTCGGGCATCATGGGCGGCGCATGCGAATCTTGGTGGTTGAAGACGATCCGAAGATTGCGTCGTTCATCGTCAAAGGCTTGAAACAGCATAGCTTCGGGGTGGATGCGTGCCCCGATGGCGAGGAAGCCATGAGTTTGGCCCTGACGACCGATTACGACACCGCGATCGTGGATATCATGCTCCCCAAATTGGACGGCCTCAGCCTCGTGCAACGCTGGCGCGCCAAAGGAATCAAGATCCCCGTATTGTTCCTGAGCGCCAAAGCCACGGTGGACGACCGGGTGCGGGGCTTGCAGGCGGGGGCGGACGACTACTTGACCAAGCCCTTTGCCTTTTCGGAGTTGTTGGCGCGCGTCCAGGCGCTCATCCGGCGCGCCACGCGTCCCGCGGAGCCGAATCTGCTCGTGTGCGGAGATCTCGCGCTCGACTTGCTGACGCGGGAGGCGACACGAGGCCAGGAACAAATCGAGCTGCAGCCCCGCGAGTTCGCCCTGCTCGAATATCTCATGCGGAATTCGGGACGGACGGTCACCAAGACGATGGTGTTGGAACACGTTTGGGATTACAGTTTCGATCCGCAGACCAATGTTGTGGATGTCCTGGTTCACCGCTTGCGCGCCAAAATCGATCCCGACAAATCAAGACTCCACACGTTGCGTGGCGTCGGCTATGTCCTCAAACCTGCTCCAACGGCTCCGGCGTGACGTCAGCGTCCGGATCACTCTCTGGCACGCCGGGCTTTTCTCCGTCGGGACGGGGGCGCTCTTCTTCCTCGCCTATTACCTGCTGGTCTCGGCGATCGTAGGCAAGGACGCGGAGATCCTGGAAGCGAAGCTCAAGGAATACGCGGTCACTTATCGCGCGGGAGGGGCTCCGGCGTTGCAAAGCGCGGTCAATCGGGACGCCTCCACCGGCAGCCAGAGGCGTCTCTTTGTGCGGCTGGTCAACCGGAGGAATGACATCATTTTGACCGAGGTCCCTCCGGAATGGATCACCGTGAAAGAGGTTGAGACAGGATTTGAGGGCTGGCGTCGCCGGGTGGGAGTGATTCGCATTCCCGTCAATGAGGAGCGGGAACTGGCCCTTTCCTCGACCGCCCTCCATGACGGCTCGCTGCTGCTGGTGGGGCGAAGCTCGCAAAACCAAACCGCCGTGCTCGAACCCTTCAAGCGCGTCTTTCTCGGGGTCGGAGGCGGCATGATCTTGTTCAGTCTGGGCGCGGGATGGCTCATCGCCCGGCGCGCGATGCTTCCGGTGCGGCAGGTGGTCGAGACCGCGCAATCGATTCTGAGCACGGGCAATCTTGACTCGCGGGTGCCCACCCATTCTTCGCACGACGAGTTGAGCGAGATGGCCGACTTGTTCAACACCCTGCTCGACCGCAATCAAGCTCTGATCCGGGCCATGCGAGAATCGCTCGACAACGTGGGTCACGACCTTCGCACCCCGCTCACCCGCCTGCGGGGCACCGCCGAAATGGCCCTTCAAGAACACGTCGATCCAAACGTCATCCGCGAGGCCCTGGCGGATTGCGTTGAGGAATCGGAACGTGTGCTCAGCATCTTGCGAACGCTCATGGATGTCACCGAGGCGGAGGCGGGAATGATGAGGCTCCACAAGGAGACGCTTGACCTCAACGCCTTGCTCAAGGAAGTGGTGGAGCTCTATGAATACGTGGCTGAGGAAAAGAACCTTCGCATTCGCCTGGACTTGCCCGCCCGCAGCGTGGCCTTCGCGGATCGCAACCGCCTGCGGCAGGTGTTTGCCAACTTGCTCGACAACGCGGTCAAATACACGCCTGAAGGAGGTCACATCGTCGTCAGCGCCCGTTCGGATTCCGGGCGGGCCATCGTGCGTTTCAACGACTCCGGACTCGGAATTTCAGAGGAGGAACAGCCAAAGATTTGGACCCGGCTTTATCGCGGTGACAAGAGCCGGTCTCAGCGCGGACTTGGTCTGGGCCTGAGCTTGGTCAAAGCCATCGTGGAAGCGCACGGCGGCATCGCGACGGTGTCCAGCCAGCCGGGCGTGGGCTCCTCATTCTCCGTCGAACTGCCCAATCCAGGCTCCTCCACGGGAGCGGGACTGCTTGCCCTCAAGGAGGCTTCGGAAAAAAGCGCTGGTGAAACAGGTGTGAAAGCGCCCACCACTCAAGCGGCTCCGGTTTCCTGAACGATTTGCAGCAGCGTGACCTGCCCTGCCGCGCGGGCTTCCGCGTGCCGCACGGCGTCCACGTGTTTGGAGACGGGCGCCAGCGCGGGATCGGAGCGAGTGGCAATGGCAATGCCCTGACCGGACCGCATCGATTGCAGCACGTGATGCACGGTGATCTGGTCCAGCGGCCTGGCCGGAACGAACGTCGGATTCGCGGCGGCGGCTTCGGCCACCAAACCGGATTTGACGAGCATTTGCATCAGCCTCAGCGCCAGGGTTTCAGGGATCTCGAGTGCGGCCGCCCATTCTCGTATGGCCTTGGGCGATTCGCCCTTGTGGAAACTCAAGGCCAAAGCGGTCATCAATCTCAACGCGGCAAACTCTCGGCCGCTCTGATGAACCGCATCGCTTTGCAGGCCGATGGCGTAGGCCCGGCGGCTTTGAAAGGCGCAGGCGACCTGGGCGCCAAACAACATGATCATCCATGAAAAATAAAGGCCCAGGAGGAACACCGGCAAAAGAGACATCGGACCGTAGATGGTCGCGTAAGTGAACACCTTCGAGGCATAGTGCACGTTGACCAGGTTGTTCAACTGCCACAGGCATCCGCCTACCGCGCCCCCAACCAGCGCCGCCCGCCAATCCACTTTGGTGTTGGGCATCACCTGGTAAAACAAAGCGAATCCGAGGCTCAACAGCGCAAAGGGAAACAAGGACACCAAAAAGACCCCGACGAAAGGTAGCGATTCGATCCATTGCCGCGTGAGGGCAAAATGGGATCCGGTGGTCACGCCGATGGCGAGCAGGAGGAAGAGCGGCCCCAGCGAGATGGCCGCCCAATAGTGCACCACCCGGGAAAACCAACTGCGTCCGCGCGGCACACCCCAGATGTCGTTGAACGCGGTTTCGATGGTGGCCAGCAAGGACACGGCGACGAAGACCAGGCCGAGCACGCCGCCCACGTTGAGCGCCCCGCTTTGAATTCTTCCGATGTACTGCGTGATGCTTTGCACCACCTCCCGGCGTCCGTCCTTCACCTCGGCGTTGGGATTCTTGGAAACCAAGTCCAGTTGGGGAGCGACTTTGGCGACGGCGGACTCAATCAGCGCCTCGATCGGTCGTTCTCCCTGTTTCTTGAGGAGACTGGAGCTGATGCCGACGGCCAAAGCCAGCAAGGGCACGATGGCCAGCAGCGTGGTGTAAGCGAGCGCGGAGGCGCGGGACGGACAGCGATTTCGACCGTAGCTCTTGCCGACACTCACCCAGAACTGGAGAAAAGACCGCCCGGCCGGAGGCATCGCTCCCGGCACAAGATGGACCGAAGGGTCATCTTCCAGGATGGCTTGAGCCTCCTCTTGCAGACGCTTGAGCTTCAGCACTGGGGTCGCGGGTTCAGCCATGGAACTAAGCCTCCGTCGCCTCACGATAGGCCCGCACGCGCGCGTCGATGTCCGACCGGCTGACCTTGGTTGTTCGCGTCAGACCGAATCCTTCGCAACAAAACGAGGCCACGACGCTGCCATGCACGATCGCCTGGCGAAGGTTTTTCTCGATGGAGCCTTTGCAGCCGGCGAGATAGCCGAGCAGTCCTCCGACAAACGAATCTCCCGCCCCGGTGGGATCGATGACGTTCTCGAGCGGAAATGCAGGAGCCACGAATAAACCCGAAGGCCCGGACAACAAGGCGCCGTGCTCCCCCTTCTTGATGATGACAAACTTCGGACCCAATCGATGAATCTTGCGCAATGCGGTCAGCAGATTCTCGGTGCCGGCCAACTGCCGGGCCTCGCTGTCGTTGAGAACGAAGGCATCGATCTTCTTCAGCAGGCGCAGCAAATCCGGCAGCGCGATGTTGAGCCAAAGATCCATCGTGTCGGCCACGATGAAACGCGGGCGGTTCACCTGGCTCAGGACGTGCAACTGAAGGGAAGGTGCGATGTTGGCAAGGAGCACATACGGAGTGTCTCGATGCCGGTCGGGAAGGCGCGGAGAAAAAGTCTCAAAAACCCCCAACTCGGTGGCCAGCGTGCGTCGGTGATTCATGTTGAGCTCATATTCGCCCGACCAGTGGAATGTCTTGCCCCCGGTTTGTTGCAGTCCTTCCAGATCGATCCCATGCTTGCGGTAAAGAGCCCGATAACGGGGGGGGAAATCCGCCCCCACGATTCCAACCAGTTTGGTCGGAGCAAAAAAGCTCGCGGCCACAGCGGCGTGGCTGGCGGAACCACCCAGCAATCGCGGGTTCTCACGGGTCGGAGTCTTGATGGAATCGAGTGCGGTGGATCCAACGACGAGTACGCTCATGTAGCCTTGGACTCTAAGCGTTTCCGAAAGGCACGGCAAGCTTGAGCCACATCCGGAGCCTTGAGGATCGCCGAGACGACACAAATCCGCCGGGCGCCAGCCTCCAGCACCGCCGCGAGTCGTTCCCCATCAATCCCTCCGATGGCAAACCACGGAATCGTGAGGTTGGCCGCCGCCCACCGGACATACTCCAGGGTCACGGGGAGGGCGCCGGGCTTCGTGCCTGTCGCATACACAGGACCGATGGCGACGTAGTCCGCCCTGGCTTGAACCGCGCGAAGGGCCTGTTCGGGCGCGTGTGAACTCAGCCCCAGCCGCCAGACTGCCCCTGAACCACGCGCGTCATCGGCAGATCGATGACCCGCCTCGAAGAAATCCTCTTGCCCCAGGTGGCAAAAATCCGCGCCGCACGCCCGGGCAATCTCGGGATGATCGTTGATCACCAGCCCCACGCTTCCCGCGTGGAGAATCGGCTGGATCGCCTCCGCCACCTTCAAGATCCTGTCCGGAGACCAGTCCTTGGCCCGCAACTGAACGAGGTCGGACCCTCCGTCCACAAGGGCGCGCGCAATTTCGACGGGCAACCTGCCCTCCAGATACGCCGAATCGATGAAGGTGTAGAGCCGGCAATCGCCGAGGGGTTTCACGGCGACTTCTTGAGGGTGGTCAGGTATTCGACCAAATCCACCAATTCCTCCACCGTCATCGCTTGATCCAAACCGGCGGGCATGATGGAAAGTTTTTGCTGCTCTTTCCGGATCACTTCCGACTTCGGATAGCGGGTGACAATGCCGGTTTGCGCCTTGATCGAGATCTGGTCCACGGTCTCACTGGCAAGCAAGCCGAAAGGTTCATCGCCGTTCTTGAGTTCCAACGCCCAAGCCTCAAACCCGAAGGAAACTCCAGCGCTGGGATTAAGAATGGCCTCGTAAAGCGCGTCCTTTCCAAGTTTGTCGCCGATCTCCGTGAGACCCGGACCGAAATCCACACCTTCCTGGCCCACCTGATGGCACTTGATGCAACCCACCTCGTCCCGCCGGTAAATCTTGGCGCCGCGAACAGGATCACCTTTCCGGGCTAACAGTTCGGCGACGGGAGGCAGCTTCTTCTCGGTTTCGGCAGGGACGGGAGGCAGCACCTTGGCAGCCTCCGCCCGAAGGTCCAGCCAGCGGATCTTGCTTAACTCCGCCGCAGCCAAAGGTTTCAGGTCCTCCACGAGGCGCCCCTGGATGGCCGACGCGATGAGGCTGGCGGCGCCGGATTCCACGCGGGCGAGCGAGCGGACGGCTTCCTGGCGCAAGGGCGGATCGAAGTGGGCGTTCTGAACCAGCGGTTGCAGCAACGCGCCGATTTGGTTCGCTTCCGTATTGCCCGCGAGCCTGGTCAAACTGATCGCTTGCGAAGCATTGGTGCCCTGCAACACGCCTTTCACCAGATCGGTCGAACCATGATCCAGGATGATCCGCAATGACTCGACGCCCGTGGCGTTGTCCGGATGCTTCAGGGCCAACTTAAGCAACTCGGCGTCCTGGTCCTTGATCTTGAAGTCGCGAACGATCTCCAGGAACTGGGGGCGTCCCCGGGTCTGGCTGAGGACCTTGTAGACCGCGCTTTTGACCGCGGTGTTGGATTCCAAATCGACGCCCTTCAAGCGGTCGAGCGCCTCGATGGCAATGGCCAGCTTTTGCGCCTCCGCATCGTTGGAACTCTCCGCGCCACGAACGACGCCCACAGCCAGAGCCAAGCCCCATGAAACCAGAAATGCACGTTTCCCCCAGGCAAGGACAGGGCATGCCGCCACCCGTCGCAAGGAGTCGCGCAGGATGGTGGACTTGTCTCCTTCCAACTGCGGGAACCGATCCTTCATGCGGATCTTACTTGGTCGAAATCAATTCCACCAAGGCCGCGTCCTTTTCCGGCCCGCTGATGAAGTCCAGGGACCGGAAGTAGCGATCACGCTCGGCTTGCGAGATGGACTTGTCGCCGATGAGTTTCACCAGGAGTGCGGGCGTTTGTTTCCCGCGGGACCGCCAGATGATATCCCGCTTGGCGGGGCTGGCGAGATCGGAGCCCGCTTTGGCGAGGTAAGCGCTCAGGCAAGCGTCCCATTTTTGATCCGCCCCGATGCCCAAAGCTTCCAAGTACCATCGATCCTTGCCGTCATGTTGCATGGCCAGCGAGGCCCAAAGGGCAGGAACCTCAGGACTCTTGTGGTGTCGCAAGGCAATGGCCACTTCGCGGCGCACGGCGGGCGACTTATCCGAGGCGAGCTGCTTGCCGTATCGAATCACATCGAGCTTCAGCGACCGGGCGATGCGCAGCCCCGTGATGCGGATGTCCGCATTCGCGTCCTTCAAGGCCGATTCCACGTACTTCTTTTCCTTCCCAGGAATCCGCGCCAGCAAATGCAGGGCGCGGGCCCTCATCGCGGGCTGCGAGGACTTCCACAAGGCTTCCAATTCCTTTTCGGCTTTGCCTTGCATGGCCTTCAACGCGGTGAACGCATGATACCGAACCGCGAGATTGGGCGACTGCAAGGCGCTGACCGCGCCCGCAGCCGTGGACCCGTCCAGCTTGGGCACCACGGGCTTGTGTCCGGAAGGCGCGACACGATAAATGCGGCCGGTCATGGTGGCCAGTTTGCGGTCCGCCATGTTGTGCCCCCCGACTCCGGCGTCATTCCAGTCCGCAATCAACAGCGATCCGTCGGGGGCGGCGCACACGTCCGCAGGGCGGTACCACGTGTCGGCACTGGTCAGCAAATCCTCGATTCGTCCTGCATAGCCCGCCCCTGAGGGAGTGGCGGGGTAAGCCCGCACCACGCGGGGACCCGCGTCGCAATGGATCGGCTGGCCGCGAAAAACCTCCGGCAGCAACTGTCCTTCGTAAAGGAGAATGCCGGTGGGAGATCCATTGCCGGTCTGAATGAAATTCGGAACGACACCCGGATCAGAGAGATGCCAATGATAATCCGGACGCTCCGCCTCCTGGACGCCCTTGCCCTGCGCCTTTTTCCAAGCTACGGACCAGCCGGCGCCTGTCAGTTCATCCACGTAGCCGTAATTGCCGAACTCGAAAACGTAATTGATGCGCACCCCGCGATTGCCATCGTCATCGTTGTCCGATTGCCACAGCCCGCCAAAAGAATCGACCGCCACCTCGTAGTTATTGCGAAAGTTCCAGGCGAGCGTTTCCACTTCGGAGCCGTCCAGATTGCAGCGGAAAATCATGCCCTGGCGGTAGGGCTTGCCTTTGTTGGTGACTTCCACGCCATCCATGTCAATCACCGGAGTGGTGGTGTGATCCGGAATGGGACCGTGCAGAGGCAACTGGGAAAGCCCGCTGGGGCGAAGCAGTTTTGGACTGTCATTGCCGAAGTTGAAGTAGAGTTTGCCATCCGGCCCGAAGACGAAAGCGTGCAAGTCGTGATCGTGATCTCCCTGGCCGCCATCCTCGAAGAGAATTTCCCGCTTGTCGGCCCGATCGTCCCCGTCGGTGTCCGTAAGCACGAAAACATAGGGTGACACCGAAACGATCACTTTGTTCCCCAGCACACAAATGCCGAGCGCCGCATCGATGGTCCGATCCTGGTAAAAAGTCTTGGCGTCATCCGCCACGCCATCCAGGTTCTTGTCTTCCAAAATGACGATGCGATCGCCTTCGGGTCGCAGCACGCCCCACTCCCGCTTCATGCGTTTGGAAACGCGATAATTCGCGCCTTCGGTCACCCAGACCCGGCCCCGAGAGTCGATATCCAGATTGGTGGGATTCACCACCATGGGTTCCGTGGCGAAGAGTTTGGCCTCGAGACCGGACGCTACTTTGGCCGACTTGAGTTGCTCCAAGGCGGCCTCCATGCCGGAACGGTTGGAGGCATCCGCGGCCCGAAGGGTCGGCAAAGCGAAAGGAAGCACCAAACCAGCCAGGGCAAATCCGCGCCGGAAGGGAGAAGGAAGCGATTTCATAACTTGGCCTAGAGGTCGAGATTGGCTATTTCTTGGACTTGTCGTCGAGATTTTGTTTCAGGTCGTCCTCCGTAAGGGAAGACTCGACCCCGCCGGGCGGCACGTCCACGTGAGCGATCCAAAGGAAGGCGTTGAGCACCGCTTTGCGAAACGAGTCGTTGCCCCAATTGACATGGCGATGGCCGCCCGTGAATCCAAATCCACGCCCGCCTCCGGGCCTTTGGAAGGCCCACATCATGGTCTCCGTGCGCCCCTTGGCCTCCTGAATGTGCGGATACGGGCCCTTGGGATAAACGTAAGGACCGTCGCGGACATCGTCCGAGGGCACCGCAACCAGAATCGGCGTCACCTTGTCCGAGCCCCATCGCATATTGAAGTACCACTCGTCCTTGACCGAGAAAGGTTTGACCCCGCGAGCGATGGGATGGTCGGGCAGAAACTTGAATTCAGGACTCCACATCGGATTCACGGAGTATTGATGTTCGTAATAGCCGCCGATCCACCGATGCATCGCCTGGCCAGGATCCCCTTTAGGCACCTCGACGCCGTAGTGCATGCATCCGAGGCCCACCCCCTTCGCGGCGAGCGCGTCGAGGCGTTTCAAGCGGTCCGCCTGAATGGCGGGGTGCCCCCCTCCGCCGTCCGCGTAAATAACAATCGCCGCCGCCGAATCCAGGAGCCCCTCGTCAGAAAGCCAGCCGTTGGTCCGCACGTGCAGTTGAATCCCGGGATAACCGCGCAGTGATTTCTGCAACAACAAGCTGCCGGCACGGAACTCGTGATCGCCGGGGCCGTGGCTGACACGGCCCGCAATCAAGACGATATGTTTATCAGCCGCCTGCAGCGGAGCGGCCACCAGGAGAGTCCATGCCAGGAGATAAAGGGTGCTTTTCATGAGTGCGAACTGGAGTTCAAATTCCAGGCAACGTCGCCCGGCGGGCAAGCCGGAAAACGTCTGGAACGACCAAGAACACCGCACTTTCCGACGCGCCGTCAAAGCCAAATGTTCAAAGTCTGACTCGACCCGTGTATCCCGATGTTGTTGGTAGGGCGGGCCTGTCCCAGCCCGCCGCCCACGGGATGCAAAACATCATGCTCCGGCGGCGCGCCGGGACGGACGCGCCCTACCTGCATCTCCGGCAACATCGGGACGCACCGTGACTCGACTCGATCCACCCGCAGCAGCCATGCCCACCCATTCGCCCTTGACGGCTGGGAACGAATGCAGGCTGGCTTGACCCATGATGTGTCGATGGCTGGCTCTGGGGATTCCAATGGCCGTGGGCGGGCTGTGCACTTGGCTCGCGGGACAACCCGGGGCTACGGCCCAAACCGATCCCGCCTCACGCATCGAGCGAGGACGGCAACTCTATGCCACGCATTGTTTCGCGTGCCACCAGATCAACGGAGAAGGAGTGCCCGGCGTGTTCCCGCCGCTCGCGAAATCCGACTTTTTGGCGGCGGACCTGGAAAGAAGCATTCGTGCGGTCTTGGAGGGACTCACCGGCGAGATCACGGTCAATGGGCAGAAATACGCCGGCGCCATGCCGCCCACGGTCGCCAATGACCAGGAGGTGGCGGATATCTTCACCTTCATTTTGCAAAGTTGGGGGAATTCCGGGGGCGAGGTGGGCCCGGAAACGGTGACGCGCATTCGCAGTCGCACGGCGTTTCCAACCTTCGAGAAACTCCAAGAGGCCAACGTCTATCCCCCACTTCCAGCCGCCCCGAAGGGATTCACCCTGCGCGAAGTGGTTCGACTGCCCCAAAAAGGCGTCCGCATGGCCAGCGACGGGAAAGGAAACTCGCTCTACATCCTCACGGAACAAGGAGATGTGTGGCGGCTCGAACCCTCCCTCGGCAGCCTCACCCAGGTCCTCTGGGGCGATCGCTATCTGGAAAAACGCCCAGGAGATCTCGGCGGACCCCTGTTCGTGCTGGGGTTGGCCATGGACAAGCAGAACCGGCTTTACATCGCCTCCAACCAACAGAACGAATCCTCCTTGCCGGTGCAGAATATCGTCACGGTGTACCGCACGGACCCCATCGTCAAAGGACTCGTGCCTCCGCCCGGTCCCTGGTTCCAAACGAATTACCCGGGCAACGCCGCCTATGTTCACGGGGTCGAGCACATCGCCTTTGGCCCGGACGGTTTTCTGTATGTGGGCAACGGAGCGCGCACCGATGCGGGACAGACCGGGAAAGATCGCCGATGGCACGGCGAGGGCGAAACCCCCATCACGGCCTGCCTGTGGCGGATCGATCCCAAGACTTCCCCCCCAACCATGGAGATCTATGCTCGAGGCATTCGCAACGCCTACGGTTTCTGCTGGAACGATCGCGGTGAGATGTTCGCGACCGAAAACGGTCCGGATGCAGACGCGCCCGAGGAATTAAACTTGATCGAGCGAGGCCGGCATTACGGCTTCCCCTATCAGTTTGCCGACTGGAAAAGAAAGGCCTACGGGCACACGCCGGATCCGCCGCCGGGGTTGGAGCCGACGTTCCCCATCCCCAATCTGGGCCCCGACGGGGGATTTGCCGGCCAGCCCCTTTACACGTTCGATCCGCATTCGGGGCCGGGCGGCATCGTGTTCTTGGGCGGCGATTTTCCCGAGGATTACCGAGGCACTTTTTTCATCACGCGTTTCGGCAATTTCATTCGCACTCCGAAAGACAATGTCGGTTTCGACGTGCTTCAAGCCAGGCTCCGCAAGGGCGAGAACGGCCAGTATGAGGCCCGCATCCATACCTTGCTCGCGCCTCTGGGCCGGCCCATTGATATTCACCTCAGCGGAAAGGGCACGATCTTTATCTGCGAGTATTCGCGAGGCACCAACAGCGCGTCCTCCTATGCTCCTCCCGGGAGAATCCTGGAACTGAAGGCGAAGCTCGAGTAGGGCTGGAAATCGCCGCCAGGCAAGTTTAACGCGCCCAACCGGAAGCCCGATCGAGCGCGCGTTTCCATTCCGCCCGCAACTGTCCGCGTTTCGCGGCCGTCATGCGCGGCTTGAACACGGTCTCGGCTTGCCATTGGCGGGACAAGGCACCGCGATCCTTGAAGAAGCCGACGGCTAATCCCGCCAAATAAGCCGCACCCAACGCGGTGGTCTCAGCAACTCTGGGACGCACAACCCGCGTCCCCAGCAAGTCGCTTTGAAATTGCATCAACAGATTGTTGACGCAGGCCCCGCCATCGACCCGCAATTCCCTCAGTCGAAGCCCGGCATCTTTTTCCATCGCGGCGAGCACATCGGCAACCTGGTAGGCGATGCCTTCCAAGGCGGCGCGGGCGACATGCGCCCGGGTCACACCCCGGGTCAATCCCGCGATCACCCCCCGGGCATACTGATCCCAATGCGGCGCGCCAAGCCCCGCAAAAGCCGGAACGAAATACACCCCGCCATTGTCCGCCACCTGGGCCGCCAGAGCCTCGATTTCCGCGGAGGACCGAATGAGCCCCAATCCATCCCTTAACCACTGCACGACCGCTCCTGCGATAAAAATGCTTCCTTCCAACGCGTATTCCAAACGCCCTCCCAATCGCCAGGCCACCGTCGTCAGGAGTTGATTCTTCGAGGTCATGGGCTTCTCGCCGGTCTGCATAAGCATGAAACAGCCCGTGCCATAAGTGTTCTTCACCATCCCGGGCTTCCAACACCCCTGGCCAAACAACGCCGCTTGCTGATCACCCGCCATGCCCGCGATGGGCGTTTCCCCTCCCAACACGGAAGTCGAACCCACGACCTCGCTCGAGTCCCGAACCTCAGGGAGCATGGACCTCGGCACCCCGAAAAGGCGCAGCAAGTCGTCGTCCCAATCCCCAGTCTTGAGATTGAAAAGCATGGTGCGGGATGCATTGCTCGCATCCGTGACGTGGCAGCGTCCCCCGGTCAAATTCCAGATCAACCAGGCGTCGATCGTGCCGAACGCGAGCCGTCCCTGCCTGGCTTTCGCGGCGGCGCCTGGAATGTGTTTCAGAAGCCACTGCACTTTTGTCGCCGAAAAATAGGCATCCACCACCAAACCGGTTTTCCGCCGGATCACCGCCGCCCATCCCTTTTTCCGCAGCCGGTCACAATGCTCCGCCGTGCGACGGTCCTGCCAGACGATGGCGGGGGCGATCGGACGTCCCGAGTCGCGATCCCAGACCACTGTCGTCTCGCGTTGATTCGTGATGCCGATGGCGGCCACGTCCGTCGCGGTGGACCCCGCCTTCTCGAGAGCCTCCCGGGCGACAGCCGCCTGGCTGGACCAAATCTCCATGGCGTCATGCTCAACCCAGCCGGGCTGGGGGAAGAACTGGCCAAATTCCCGTTGCGCAACCGCGATCATCCCTCCGGATTGATCAAACAAAATGGCTCGAGAACTCGTGGTTCCCTGATCCAGCGCGAGAACGTACTTCATATCATGGATTCCAAAAATAAACGTAAAACTGAGCCCCAGCGATGCCTCCCAGAATGGGTCCTAAAATCGGCACCCAGGCGTATCCCCAATCCGAACCGCCTTTGCCCGCGATCGGAAGGAGAGCGTGAGCCAGTCTCGGACCGAAATCGCGAACCGGATTGATGGCGTAACCCGTGGGGCCGCCAAGCGACAATCCAATGGACCACACGATCAAACCGATCAGCGCCGGCCCCAGACCTTTGTCGAACCCCGAACCTGGAACCAAGTTGGCGGGCGAAGCGACCGCCAAGGCCCCCAGTACCAACACGAACGTACCGATCACCTCCGACATGACGTTTCCGACCGCATGGCGGCAAGCGGGTGCCGTGCAAAAGACCGCTAATTTAGTTGCAGGATCTTGGGTAGCCGCCCAGTGAGGCAAGTACGCGAGCCACACCAGCACCGATCCCGTCATCGCCCCAAGCAGTTGGGCGGCCAGATACGTGGGAACCTTCGCCCAGGCCAATTTCCCAATGGAGGCAAGCCCAAGCGTCACGGCCGGATTGAGGTGCCCTCCGCTAGCGGAACCCACACAATAGACCGCAAGGGTCACAGCCAGCGCCCAGCCGGTGGTGATCACGATCCAGCCTGATCCAGCGCCTTTCGAACGTGTTAACACAACGTTGGCGACCACACCACTTCCCAGAAGGATGAGGAGCATGGTGCCGATAAACTCCGCGGCAAAAAGAGACATAAGAACTAAACTCGATGGGATTGCCAGACCTCCTACCAGAAGACCCCGCAAAACACCATGCAAAAGAATGGCGCCCGTTCGACCACCGTGTATCCCGATGTTGTTGGTAGGGCGGGCCTGTCCCAGCCCGCCGCCCACGGGATGCAAAACATCATGCTCCGGCGGCGCGCCGGGACGGACGCGCCCTACCTGCATCACCGGCAACATCGGGATGCACCGGTTCGACCAAGGTGCCTCCGCAAGTGGTCGCTGACCGGGTTGTCGTGGTCACGCCGACAGCCCTGTCTGCCGTTTCGCAGGCTCCCCAAACTGCGGGGCGACGAAGGGAACCCGTCGTGTGGAGAGCATGGAAGGGCCTCATTCTTCACCCGCCGGACCGACGGGCCTTCGGCGATACGGCAGGCTGGGCAGCCTGCGCCACACGACAGACAACTTCAGGATGCACGGGTTCGCCTAGGGCTTCGAGTCCATCACCCCAGTCCCACTGGATCGTGAATTCGAACTCTTGCTCTCGCGTTTCAACCACACTCCACGCTTGGTGTCGAAAATCCTTACATCCCCATTCCCCAGCACACCACTACACAACCACCTCATTTCCAAAGAGTTGAAAACCACAAGCCTCAAAGCGCATTCCATCCGTCAGAAAAATCGTCGGAAGACCTTACAATTCTTGGATCTTGCAAAACAGAATCCTCGGAACATAAAAAACTCACGATGTTATTCATCAACCACTTATAACGATTTCAAATGAAACGGCCTAATTCCTGCTCTCAATTTGGTCATTCAAGCATTCAACGCGAATTATGAAAAAGCATCTTTGTTCATGGGTTGCAGGAGTGAGTCTGGCCATCCTAACTTCCCACGCCGCTAAGGTTTCGGTTACATTTCCGGAAGTGGACGGTCCTTTATTTTCGACCGGCTTCCGTTTGCCTCCCGCGGCTGTGTCGACAGAACTGTTTTCGCTTCCTCCGGGAGCCGCGATCTCTTCTGCAACGTTGGAAGGCACTTTTGGGGCGACATCAACATTCGTCGGAAGTACGGCGCATCATGCGCTTTTGATTGATGGAGTGGTGTTCGGAGGCACCGGCATCGTTGTTCCCGATCCTTTTTCCTCGGTTGTTCCTTTCAGTTTCACGTTGCCCAATGTTGCTGGAGTCTTGGACGGCTTGTTGGACGGTGACGCCACACTCTCCTACATCCAAACGTCTCCTTTCAGGGTTCGGTTCAGCGAGACCACTTTGACCATCGAATACGATGTCGTGGGCGTGCCGGATGCGGGTTCGACCGCCGCCTTGCTCGCGCTGGCCGGAGTGGTGGCGATTCGCCGCCGACGCCGCTAAGCATTTTCCGACCCTTTTCAAACCAACGCGAAGCCCCTGCGGGCTTCGCGTTTTGTTTGTTTTGTTTGATCCCGCATCTCCCGGCTTGCCCCGCCCCGGCGGCACAGTTCATCTTGCCTCCATGACAGAGGATCGCCAAGCGGGCATCGCCCGCATCCGGGACGCCTGCAAATCGATCGCCCTCGAAATGATGAAAATCCACCCAACCCTTCCAAGCCTTCAGGACACCGAGGCCCAGGGAGAGATTCTGAAAGCCTTGTTCGAAGCAACGAAGCAGGTCGAAATCATCAAGAAACGCCTGGCCAAATTGGAGGCCAAAGATGACTCGGCACTGCTCTAACCTGTCCAGGCTCGTCCGCCCCATCGGCATGGGATTTCCCTGTTAAAAGCAGGGTTTCACGTGCCGTGCGGACCATGTTTTCGCGATGCATTTTAATGTGCCACCAGACGCACATTTGTCGGCGAGTCAAGATTTGGTAACTAAGGACTAGGTTAACGGTTGTATTGCCAGAGTCTTCGAGTCACTGGGTAAACGGAAACGGCGGCCTCTCGGAGGCCGCCGCTTTTCTTTTCTCTCCACCGACCCCTCCTCCGCTTCACGACCGATCCCACTTCAATCCATCGTGGCCACGCAAGCACTCAACCTTGCTCGGCGAGACGGATTGCTGGCACCTCCATCCCCTTCGTCAACTCCATGACGCCAACTTCGAGCCCAACCCGGCTTGCCGTGCTCGTCAACGGATCAATCGGATCAATCGAATGGATTCGCGCCACCCAGCATCTCGGCTTCACTTCCAACGACTCAACCCTGTTGCTGGTTCGACGCGGCGGATCGCTTTCCACTTGGATTTCCTGGATCCAAGAATGCCAGCGTTTTCGTCCCGAGTTGCTCTATGTGATCAACACCGCCAGTCCGGGAGTGCCGTTCGCGTTGTGGAGAAAACTCGTTGGGAACATCCCGTTCGTCCTCGACACAGGCGACCTCGTTTTCGAAATGGCGCGGAGAAGCGGCATCGAACCCGCCGCCAAATGGCCCATCCTCTGGGCGGGCGAGCAAGCAGGGTGGCACGCGTGCGAAACGCTGGTCGTGCGAAGCGAATGCTTCCGCCAGCACCTCCACGAACTGGGATTCCATCACGCGATGACCTTGCCCGATGGCTTCGCACCGCCCCCGGAACTCACGGACCGCTTCGCCATCCAATCGCTTCGACGGAAGCTCGGACTTGGTGGCTTCCTGGTGGCCGGCGTCATGGGATCCTTGATTCACAGTCCGAAGCTGAACCTCTGTTACGGATGGGACCTCATCAGCGCTCTCCCCATGCTGACAGACCTGCCCTTTCGGGCCTTGATCGTCGGGGATGGGCCGGGGCGCCCATGGCTTGAGAAACTCGCCCTCCGCCTCAGCGTGCAGGATCGTGTGGTGTTCGCCGGAAGGGTGCCTTACGCGGAACTTCACCATTACCTTCAGCTGATGGACGTCGCCATTTCCACGCAGACCAACAACCTGCCCGGCCGGGTTCGCACGACAGGAAAACTGCCCGAGTACATGGCTGCGGGTCGATTCATCCTGGCGTCCAAGGTCGGCGAAGCAGCGCGGGTGCTCCCCGAACCGATGCTGATTGATTACGAAGGTGACGTGGACTTGAACTATCCGAAGCGCCTGGCAGAGCGATTACGCGGAGTCGCCGGCGATCCCGAAAAGGCGCGTGTCATGGGGACCAGCAACCGGGCCTTGGCAGAGAAGCATTTCGGAAAGGAGACTCTGCAATCGGCCCTGCGTGGAATTTTGGCGCGCAACGCGAAACGATAGTTTGACGGCAATGATCTTTCTCAAGTTTCAATGGATCACCTTGCGGATACCCCTCAACTTTCGGCGGGCCTTTGCCACTCAAGCTTTGGCGCCTCTCGACACGCTCGACGGCTCCGTTTTGGTTGAACGAAGCGACGCCCGTGCTAAGGAAACGCGGTTGATCCATGAAATCCGCCTCGCTCGCGGTCGTCTCAAGGATTTCTTGTCTCCTTATCCGGGGTTTTGGGCCTTGCCTTACGGATTGATTCCGAGGTGCCAGGGGGTGAGCATTGGCCTTCATCTCGACCATGATTTCCTATCACTCCGTCTGTCCCAACCCTGGACTTCGAGAAATCCGTTGCTTGCATGTGCTTGATCCCTAGTGCGTGCTTCCGCTCGGTTCTTACGCTTTCCTGGAGTATTACTGCGAAGACAACGATTGCGACTGCCGAAGGGTATTGATTGAAATCCGTTCGCAGGATGATCCGGAGAATTCGTTGGCCACCATCAACTACGGTTGGGAGAGCGAGGCATTCTACACCGAATGGATGCATGGCGACGCCGAGGCCGGACGTGAAATCGCTTCCGCGTCACTCGACCCTCTGCTTCCGCAGTCGGAGTGGGCTGATCTTTTTCTGAGTTACTTCCAGGAGGAGATGATCACACGCCCCGATTACGTGGACCGTTTGATGCGCCATTATGACCAGGTCAAGCAGGCTCTGCTTCGCCCGCAACCGGTCCGCGTTGGACGCAACGAGCCTTGCCCATGCGGCAGCGGTCGCAAGTTCAAGAAATGCTGCGGTGCGGCCAACCCGCATCGGTCAAGCAGGATTGGAGCGGGAATCAATCTCCCTCGAGATGTCCGAGCCTTGCCGCCATGTCCGCCGGAGAAATGAAGACCATCGATTTGCCTTTCTTTCGCATTTCCAACAAACCGCCGGGCAACATGGCCTGGTAGGACAGCGCTCGATCGGCGCGCCCGTAACGTCCACAAAGGGATGATCGCAGGTCAGCCGGAAGTGGAGCACCAACGCCCTCACCGCCGGATGCACGAAGTAGGTGGGCATTTCTCCAATCGCGAAGGCACAGTCGGCGTTGATGCGACCCTCGAAGTCCCCGTCTCGATCCGGACTCGCGCCTCGGAAACACCTCGTGCATACTGCTGCACCATGACGCGCGACCTCTCCTGCTCTCCTCCTCCATGGCCCGCTTGGCTCCCGCTGCTGATCGCGCTGATGTCCGTTTCATTCGGCTCAAGCCGGTCACTGGAAGCCGACGAGTCACGCCCATCTTCTGCCCAAAACTCCAGGAACCATTGGGCTTTTCAGTTGCCACCCCGGCCCGAGCCGCCGCCATCGCGTTTCCGAAAGTTCGTGCGCAACCCCATCGACGCGTTCGTCCACGCACGGCTCGAGCGCGAGAAACTCACACCCTCGCCCGAGGCGGACAAACCCACACTCCTCCGCCGGCTCCACCTCGATTTGACGGGACTTCCGCCCAGCCCCGCCGAAGTCGACGCGTTCATGCAAGACCGCCGTCCCGATGCCTACTCGCGTGGGGTGGAAAAACTCCTCGATTCCCCGCACTACGGCGAGCGCTGGGGACGGCACTGGTTGGACGCGGCCCGCTACGCCGATTCCAATGGATTCGAGAAAGACCGCACACGCACGATCTGGCCTTACCGCGATTGGGTCATTCGCGCGGTTCAACACGATCTCCCCTTCGACCAATTCACGCTGCACCAACTCGCGGGCGACTTGCTGCCCCATCCCACCACGGAGCAGCGTGTAGCCACGGGATTCCTGCGCAATTCCATGCTCAACGAGGAGGGCGGCGTGGAACCGGAAAAATTCCGCGTCGATGCCATGATCGACCGGGTGGATGCCGTGGGACGCACCTGGCTCGGACTCACCATCGCCTGCGCCCAATGCCACGATCACAAATATGACCCCGTCTCCCAACGGGAGTACTTCCGCTTCTACTCCCTGCTCAACCAGGACGCAGAAACTCATGTGGAAGTCCCCACCCCAGCCCAGGCCGCTCAACGCGAAGCGATTTTGAAACACGCCCGGGAACTCGAAAGCCAATGTCGTGCTTCCATCCCCCATCTCGACGAGCGTCTGAAAACCTGGGTTCAATCCCAGTCGTCCCGCGCGGGATCCTGGATCCCGATCGATTCCTCGGAATGGCACAGCCAGCCCATGAAGTACGAGAAGCAAGAGGACCTTTCCTTCTTGGGCGGCGGAGACGCCACCATGGATACGGTCATCCGCGTGTGGTGGGACAGCTCGATCGAGGGCATCACGGGCTTCCGGCTCGAGGCCATGACCGACGCCAACCTGCCGCTCAACGGTCCCGGACTGCGCGCGGACGGGTCCTTCAATGTCGCCGAATTTGTGGTCGAGACCACTCCGTTATCCGACTTGAAACAAGACCTGCACCAACCCGCGACCAACAGGGTCGAATTCGCCCGGGCCATGGCCGACGCGGAAGCGAAACATTGGGAAGCCTCAAAGACGATCGACGGCGAAACCACACGCGGAGGCTGGGCCAACGCTTTCACCGCCGGCCGACGCAACCAGTCGCGCCGTCTCGTCCTGCAAGCGCGAAATCCCGTCGGCTCCAAACAAGGCCTGCGCTATCTCATCACCATCCACTCGAAAGCCCAGCAAACCGGCTTGCCCAATCAAGCGCTCGGACGCTTCCGCATCAGCTACACGACCGCCCCCGGCACGCTCTCCGTCGATCCCTTCACCGAAGCCCAGCGCGAACTGTTCACTTCCGGCCAAGTGCTTTCATCCAGCCAGCAGTCTGAACTCTTCCAAATTTTCCGCCTGCACCAACCTGAACTGGTGGAATGGAATCAAAGATTGGACGACGCCTGGAAAGGTTGGCCCTCCACCATCACCAGCCTGGCGCTCCAACAACGACCCGTGCCGCGGAAAACCCGCATCTTTCACCGCGGCGATTGGACCAAACCGACGAAGATCGTCGAAGGCGGTGTCCCCGCCATCCTTCCGCCCCTTCCTCTCGAAGCGCCCCGCAACCGCCTGGGCTTGGCGCAATGGCTGGTCTCGACCAACCAACCCCTGACGGCTCGGGTGATGGTCAATCGTGTTTGGCAGACTTACTTCGGCCAGGGCCTCGTCCCGACTCCGGAAGATTTTGGCACCCGTGCCGAATCGCCTTCCCACCCCGAACTCCTCAACTGGCTTGCCTGGGAATGGATGTCACCCCGCACGATCGCCTCCTCCGCGGAACGGCATCGTCCGCTCGTCCCCTGGAGCCTGAAACATCTGCATCGGCTCATCGTCCATTCCTGGACCTACCGCCAACGCTCGAACATGACGCCCGAAATGCTGGAAAGGGATCCCTACAACCGCCTCCTGGCCCGGGCGAGCCGATTCCGGGTGGAAGCCGAAGTCATCCAGGATATCGCGCTCAAGGCCTCGGGATTGCTCAGTCCCAAAGTGGGCGGCCCGAGTGTGTTTCCACCCCTGCCCGAAGGCTTCATGCAACTCGCCTACGGACCCATCCCTTGGAACATCAGTGAAGGCGAGGACCGTTACCGCCGCTCGCTCTATACTTTTTGGAAGCGATCGGTGCCTTTTCCCACCATGGTGACGTTTGACGCGCCGCCCGCCGAACAATCCTGCGTCCGCCGCACCCGCTCGAACACCCCGCTCCAGGCCCTCACCACGTTGAATGAACCCACCTTCAATCACGCCGCCCGTTGGCTCGCCTATCGAGCCATCCGCGAAGGCGGGGACAGCGATCGCGCCCGTCTCAACTACGCCTTCAAACTTTGCGTCGCCCGGGCACCCGCGCCCAAGGAACTTCAGACGTTGGCAAGGCTGCTCGAAGACACCGCCCGCGAATACGAAAAGCAACCCCAGGAGGCTGCCCGCGCCGCCTTTCTCGATCCCAAAGCCCCGCCGCCTTTGCCTGACGGCGTTTCGGTTCCACAGCTCGCGGCGTGGGCTTCGGTCGCCCGAGCCCTCTTGAATCTCGATGAAACCGTCACTCGCGAATAACACGCTATGAATCCTTCCTTCGCTCGCGAACTGCTCGCCGAAAGATCCCGTTTCCTCGCGCGCCGCTGGTTCCTGCGTGATTGCGCGCTCGGACTCGGCGGCATCGCCCTGTCCTCCCTGCTCCATCGGAACGCTTCCGCCAAGGAGGCCGCAGCTCTCGCGTCCGCTCCCGCCGGTCCCATGGCGCCCAAACACCCCCACTATCCGGCTCGCGCCAAACGCGTCATTTACCTTTTCCAGGCAGGCGCTCCCAGCCAACTCGACCTGTTCGATCCCAAGCCCGCCCTGGCCAAGTGGAATGGCAAACCCGTGCCCAAAGAAGTCGTCAAAGACCAAACCTACGCCTTCATCAAGCCGGACGCCGCCCTCTACGCGTCCGAGTTCAAATTCTCGCGCCACGGCCAATCCGGAGCCGAGATCAGCGAAGCCATGCCTCACCTGGCCGGCGTGGCGGATGACGTCGCCTTCATCCGTTCGATGACCACGGACGCCTTCAACCACGCGCCCGGCCAGATCTTCATGAACACCGGCTCGCAACTGTTCGGCCGTCCCAGCATGGGCGCCTGGGTCACCTACGGACTCGGCAGCGAATCCCAAGATTTACCGGGCTTCGTCGTGCTCAGCTCGGCCGGCGGGCTCAGCGGCGGCTCGGGCAATTTCGGCTGTGGTTTCCTGCCCACGGTGTTTCAGGGCGTTCCGTTCCGCCGCACCGGCGATCCCGTGCTCTACCTCTCGAATCCACCCGGCGTGTCCGGCTCGGTGCAACGGCGCACGCTGGACGCCATCAAAGAACTCAACCAGCAGCGGCTGGGCGCGGTGGGAGACCCTGAGATCGCCACACGCATCAACTCCTTCGAAATGGCCTATCGCATGCAGGCGAGCGCCCCCGAGCTCATGGACCTTTCGAAGGAACCCAAGTCCATCCTCGACCTCTATGGCGTCGAACCCGGCAAGGCTTCTTACGCCGCCAATTGTCTTCTGGCCCGCCGCCTGATCGAACGAGGCGTCCGCTTCGTGCAGCTTTTTCACGAGGCTTGGGACCACCACAGCGATGTGAAGGGGGGCGTGAATGCCCAATGCCAGCTGACGGACAAAGCGAACGCCGCGCTGGTCAGGGACCTCAAACAGCGCGGACTCCTCGAGGATACCCTGGTGGTTTGGGGCGGCGAGTTTGGGCGCACGCCGATGGTCGAGGCCAGCATCGAACTCGGACGTAAACTCGGACGCGATCATCATCCGCAGGCCTTCACCGTATGGATGGCTGGGGGAGGCGTGAAGCCGGGTGTGACGGTCGGTGCCACCGACGATTTCGGTTTTCACGTGGTCAAGGACCGGGTTCACGTGCATGACCTGCACGCCACGCTGCTGCACCTGCTGGGATTTGACCACACGCGCCTGACCTTCCGCTTCCAGGGCCGCGACTTCCGCCTGACCGACGTGCATGGCGACGTCGTCAACCAAGTCCTGGCCTGACGCCGAATAGAACAGCCCAGAAACCACGGAGAGGGAACAGGCCGGTCGCAAAGCACAGGCATCACACCCTTTTCCCTCTCGCCCCGCGAGGCACGAGTGGGGAGAGAGCCGGAGAGAGGGGAACTCTCAGCCAACCCCCTCTCCTCGGTCCTCTCCCCACTCATTCTTCGCAGGGAGAGGATGAAAGTTTTCCGGCCGCACCACCGCTGGTTTGGCCCTCACCACCATCGCGTGCGGCGAGCAAATGCCGTTCGTCTCCGCCCCCTTCATCTGGCGCTGATCCGCCCGGCGTCGGCCAAAAATGACGTCGCCCTTCCGAAACCGCAGCTTCGTGCCAATAACATCGCTGCCCTTGCCCCACCGCCGGATGTGCAAGCTCTCCGAATTGAAATCATCCAACCCGACGAACATTTCTTCCGCCGCATCCACCGGATCAAAGCCCTCATTGCCGCTCTCCGCACACCGCCCAAACGCCGGCCGCTGCCACCCCTTGCGATCCAACAGCGGCAGCCTGGCCCAGTTGGAGTTGGGCTGGAGCTTGGCGAGGGACGGGATTTTGGGGCTCACGATTTTTCAAGTGACCAACCGGGGATCGAAGCTGAACGGCTCAGGTTTGCCGATCTTGATTTTGGCAAAGTCAGAATGCGCCGGATTGATGAGGAAGTTGGTTTCGCCGGTGATGACGCTGGGCAGGGCGAGCAGTGCGGATTGGGCGTTTTTCACCCAGGCATCGCCGATTTGTTGCGAGATCAGGGAGGGCGGCTCGGCATCCCATCCGTCCGGCAGCGTGGCGGGCGGGAAGGTTTCCACCAACGCATCGTGGAACCGGAGCGGGATGGCGACGTATTTGGACGTCACCGGCAGTTTCAAATGGACCAGCGTTTCCAATGCGGCCAGCGATTTGGTGACGCTCACATAAACCGCGCGCACGCCGACGGAGTTCCAGCGACCGCCATTGAGCCTTGCGCCCTCGCCATCGAAGGCGGCGGCCGCGTGCTTCCGCTTCACGATGCGCCAAGCTTCGCCCATCAGGAATAGACTCCGTATTCGATGCGGCCCAGGAGATTCTCAACTTCGCGTGCGCCGACTTCAGTTTCGGCATATTCGAGGGGCACAGCGCCGCCAAGGCCGAACTGCGGTGAATGGAGCCACTGCCGGGCATTTTCCTCGGACTCCATGACTTCCACGGCCTTCCCCATCAAGCGGGCGTAGCGGACGACGCGGTCGGACTCCGCCTGATCGAGCCGGCCCTCGATCTTGCGCCGATGAAGCGTGGCCTTGGAAATGCCGAGCATGGGCGCGAGCTTGTCCATCGGCACGGCGAGGGTGGCTTGCAGGTCGTTGAGTTCCTGGACCGGCAGGCCGACGCGGAGCACTTCAACGAGCTTGGCCGGAGCAAAGGTCAGCTTGCCAGACGGCCCGTGAACGCAGGAGCTGACAACGCCGCCGATGGCTTTCTTAAGCGCCACCGGCGCGGCCTTGCGGCGGGCGACCGGCTTGACGGTGAATTTCTTCGGCAACGGTTTGGTCCAGGGATTGCTCATTTGACATTTTTTATAGTCTCAATTGAAACCGATGTCAACTGGCCTCTTTTCCGGCCGTCTATCCCGATGTTGTCGGTAGGGCGGGCCTGTCCCAGCCCGCCGCCCACGGGATGCAAAACATCATGCTCCGGCGGCGCGCCGGGACGGACGCGCCCTACCTGCATCACCGGCAACATCGGGATGCACCGCTTTTCCGGGCAGCCCAGCCAAGGCGGCCGGGACGCCAGTCGAGCCGCCCATTCAGCCCGCCAACGCCGCTGGCAGGGTAGCGGTGTTCGTGGTTTCGAGATGGGGCGCCGGGTGGCACTTCGAGCATCTCGGTCATCCGGTGGACGACGGTGCGGTGGGTGGAAAACTCGGAGGAGAGGCGGCCGGTTTCGTCGGTCTCATCGAAGCCGTGGATGGAGAGTCGTGACCATTCCGAACGACGAATTTCGAATGTCCAACTGGCTGAACTCCAGAACTCGCAGCTCGAACTTCGCAGTTCTTTGGGCGAAACTGGTCGTTACTGCCCCAGAGACGTTTTTCAAGCAAGGCGTTGTCCTATTCTCAGACATCCTAACCCCGCGAGCGGGGGATGCGGGATGGATGCAGAAGGGATGTGAGACCAGAGTGACGTGAAGCGGCTCAGTCGCAAGCCGGAGGCTTGCCAGCTTTTAGCCGGTGGTTGAGGAGCGCAGCGACGATACCACCGGTCCACCGGGTCGCCCCAGCATGGGCATCCTGGAGGGATGCCAGCGTCGCAGGTGCCCAGACCCGGGGTGTGCGGGATTCAGGTCTCCAGGGCCGATTCTTCATGGGCAAGGGGCGGACCGCTCATCCCTGAGCTTCAGGCCTACTGACTTCGATCTGCGATTACCTGCGGAGACGGGAACACTCTTGAGACCACCAACCTCGGCATGATCGATCGCCAACGGGGTTCATCCTGATTCTACCCCGGGTCAGGATGTCTGATTTTTTTTCGGATGGGGCGATCCTGTGCATCCGTTGGGGCGAGGAGACCGAAGGGTTTGCCGGTTAACAAGCGCGGTTCTGCCGCAGGCGCGGGGCGGATCACCCGCGGGTCTTCGCGTCCCAGGCGCGAGCAAAGCACCAACCGCAGCGACTTCACGGCCTCCACTGCAACGTGGCCACGGACTTGGGAGGGAGCGTCGTCATCAGAATCCCGCCGCGCCAACTGAGGGACAGCGGGCGCTTGGTGCTCAGCGGGTTGGCCGCGACCAACACGATGCTTCCGCCCGGGTTCCTAAACGCCACGTTCGCCGGGGCCGCGCGAGGGTTGGTGGTGGCGATCCGCACCGCCCCGGGTTGGATGAACTTCATGAACTGGCCGTAGAGATAGAAGTCGGCGCGGTACTCCGTCGCAAGCGTGTCACGATTCAGCACGATGATGGTCGGATCGCAATCGTGGAATCCCGAGACGTTCGGCTTGCCTTGGTGATCAATCATCGTCACCCACGCGTTGTAACTGCCGGCCCAGTGGCGAAAGTAGGAGATGATTTCCGCGGCGCCCTGGGCGCCGTAAACGGAACCTTCGGTGAAGTAGATGGGCTTGCCCGGAAACTGGCGATGGAGTTTGGACATCGCCTCGGGCCGGCCCTCGTAGAGATGAAAGGCGCTGCCCCCGACGAATTGCGCCGCCTGCGGATCGCGCAGGATGGTCGCGGGAAAACCCGGGTTGTTGAAGTTGTGGTCGAATACCCAGATGACCGTGCGAATGCCCCGCGCCTGAAACAGCGGCCCCAGGTGATCGCGGATGAAATCCCGTTGCTCGGCGGCGGTCCAGAGGCAGCTCGGATAAGGCTCAGGGCCGAACTCCGGTTCGTTCTGCACGGTGAGGGCGTGGATCTCGATGCCTTCGCGCCGATAGGCTTCGATGAATCGAACGAGATACTCCGCGAAGTAAGGATAACACTCCCGGCGAAGCCGGCCGCCGCCGTAGCGGCCGTTGGTCTTCATCCACGGCGGAGGCGTCCACGGTGAGGCAAAGAACTTCAGATTCGGATTGAGGCGCTGGGCGGTCTTGATCACCGGCAACACGTACTCCCGATCCCGTTCGATCGAGAAACGCTCCAGCTTCGGATCCTCCTGGCCCGCGGGCAGGTCGTTGTAGGTGTAGAACGGACCCGGCGCGAAATCCGAAGTGCCGATGCAAAGGCGCATCAAATTCATGCCGATGCCGTGCTCGGCGTGGACGAGGCTCTCGATCACCTTTTCCCGCCGAGCCGCCGGCAGCAGGCTGAGGTTGTAACAGGTGCTGTGCTCGAAGGAACTGCCGAGCCCCAGCACGGGTTGATAGGTGGTGGTGTCGTCGATCTGGATGGCCTCGCGTCCCGAGGTGGGTCCAGCTTGAAACTGAAGCTCCGGCTGCGGCGTGAGCTTGGCCGTGCCGTCCTCCGACGAGAGCCACTCTTGAACCTTCGTGCCCGAACCTTGCCGGCTGCCGCGCTCTCCGGTCGATTCCGCTGTCGATGCTTGGGAAGAACCGTTGACTGCGGCCAGGCGTGTTCCGCACCCGGCAACCGCGAAGCCGAGAACGGAGATCAGCGCGGCGCAGATCGCCGTGGAACGTAATGAAGTCCGGAGCGTGGCCTCGCGACGGGGATCGATGTTGGCGTGCATGCTTGAAATCATGGAACTCCGATTCAGAAACGCAGCGTGGCGAGGGCCGCGCTCACCCAAGCCGGCGTGATTTCGTGCTCGTTGATCACGGTGTGCCAGAGGTCGCGGCGGCCGGCGACATACGAACGCAGGTTCAAAAGTGAGGCTTCGAGATCGCCGCGGCGGATTTCCATGTCCGCGGGCTGATAACGCAATCCCACGTCGTCCATGAACGCCACCATCTCCGCGTGACGGTTTTCCTGCCACCGGCTGAGCAGGTGGATGCCGAGCCCCACGATCCAGCCGTGGATGAAGGAGCGCTCGAGCCGTTCCTCCAATTCGTAGAACAGATAATGCTCGCTGCCCTCTTCCACCCGGTAATGCCCGGCCGGCAGACAGATCGTGTTCACGCGCATATAGCCCTCGACGATGGCGCGCAGACCGTCATCGGTGCAGGCCCGGATGGCACCGGCCTTCGCCATCGTGTCGGCGAGGATGGCGCGAGCCTGGGCAATGTCCTCCGTCCGGAAGGGATACTCACTCCTGCCCGCGCGTCCTGCGAGTTCCCAGTCGAAGCAGGCGGTGTGAATCGAAAGCAGATCGCCCACGCCCGCAATGTTCAGCTCCGGCGGGGCGGTGCGGATTAAATCATAGTCAATCACCAGCGGGTCGGGACTGGTCTGGCCAACGTATTCCACGCGATGTCCGCGACGAATGCCGGCGGCGGGCGTGACGAAGGCGTCCACACTCAGGATGGTTGGAACACTCACCAGCCGCAGACCGCGTTTCCACGCGATGTACTTCGCCAGATCGATGGCCTGACCACCGCCAATGCCGACCACCGTGTCCGCAACCGGCGCGGCGGTCAGTTGGCGGTCGAGGGTCTCGACTTCCATGTTTTCCACGAACAAGACGGCCTTGGGCCGGGCTTTGAGCCGGGGTTCAGCATGGCGCCAGGGTACTTCCATGGTGGTCACCAGAAAGCTTCCCGGGGCCAAATCCAATTCACTCAAGGAGCCGGCGCCGAAGCGGGCGGAACGAACGTTGGTGTTTCCTTCAATCATAGGGTGGCTATGGGTGGGTGGAGGGGATGTCTTCTCCGGGAGCCGGTGGTCCAGCTTCACCGCGGAGCAATCGACGCCGGATCAAGGTGAGATAGAGGACCACGCCGATGCCCAATCCCACCAGTGTCGAAAGCAGGGGCAGATGCTGCGTGCGAATGCCGGCCAGTTCCGTCGGAGGGATGGTCAGCGCGGCCACCACCCCCAACACCCAGATCAGCGCGGCGGTCCCGATCCATGGACGCGCCCGGCCGAGTCGCCAGCCATCGGATTGCGTCGGCGGCGGGGCAATCAAGGCGGCGATGACAATGCCGGCATAGCCGAGGTAACCGGCGACGGCAGAAATCTGCGTAACGATGTCGAGGGTGGGCAGTCCGAGGACGACGGCCGACGACACGAGCCAGATGAACAGGATGGCGTTGCGGGGAGTGCGATGGCTCTCGGTCACCGAGGCCAGCCATCGGGAACCGGGCAGCATTCGGTCGCGGCCCAGCGCAAATAGCAACCGGCTCGTGGCCGCCATGCTGGCCAGTCCGCAGGCAAAGATCGAAATGCCAATCACAACCCGCACCACCCCGGCCCCGCCCGTGCCCAGGGCCTGCCGCAGCGTGGTCATCAGCGGATCGCCCGCCTTCTGCGCGGCCGCCAGATCACCCACCGCCAGCATGACCCCGCTCAGCAACAGGAACCCTGCAACGCCTGAGCCCAGAAGCGACAGCAGGATCGCCCGTGGCACCACGCGCTTCGGCTGCCGCGTCTCCTCGGCCAAATCAGCGGCGGCTTCGAACCCGGTCAAACACCAGGCCCCGACCAGCAGCGACAGCGCCCAGGCTCCCAAGCCCGCCGGGCTTCCGGTGGTGGCGTTCGTGGAGTCGAACAAAACCGCGGGCGAAGCGCCGCGCTGCAAGGCCAGCACGATCAGCACGAGGCTCGCCAAGAACACGCCCAACAGTTCCGTCCACACGCCGGCATCGTTGACCCGAGCCGCCCATCGGATGCCAAACAGGTGGATCATGGCCGTCAACGCAATGATCGACAGCGTGAGGGCGGTCACCGCCGGGGACGAGGCCCACTCGCCACCCATCCAGTGGCCGGTCTGCGCGGCGAGCGTGGCGCAGACGCCGGGAAAGCCCGTGAGGAATTGAAGCAGGAGCAGCCAGCCCACCGAGAATCCGAAATGCGGATTCACCAGCCGACTGGCCCACTGGTAACCGTATCCGGAAAGCGGTATCCGCGTGGCCAGCTCAGCCAGCAGCAGCGCCACGAGCATCTGCCCCGCGAGCACGATCAGCCATGACCAGACAATCCCACCGCCGACTTGCCGAAGTCCGTGACCGAAGTTGGCCGAAACGCCCGTGAAGACGGAGATCAACGAAAACGCCACCGCAAAACTGGAGAACCCGCCCAGGGTCCGGCGCAGTTGTTGCGCATAGCCAAAGCGCTGCAGCTCGCGTTCATCCGGATCGTGCATGGACAAAGAGTGCCGACTGAAGCCCGATGTGCCTAGACAAAATGTCGGCCGCCACGCTGGAAGGCACTCTTGATGCTGAAGTTACTTACCGTTCCGCACCCCGGCCCGCCGGAGTTTTTTGACTAGAAACGGCAATTCAGCAGCGTCGAGATGCGCAAAAGATTGAGTGGCAAAGGCCTGCCGAAAGTTGAGGTGAATCCGGGATTGCTAGTAAAAGTTCACTTCCCTGAATGGATACGCTCGGGAGTACGACCCCATGCTGGATGAGTTTAGAATCCGATAGGGCTGTGCCTGTGTCATGATCCTTCATGGCGATTACGGACGCCGCGAAGGAGCGCTTTGTGATTATAACTCGCAAGACACACCTGTTTAAGAAAATCTTTTCGAAAACATTTGACGCAACCTAACACACCAGGTAATAGTCTAGCAGGTTCGATGCAAACCTGCACTTACATAGCAGCCGCGAATAGGCCGACGATGTCGGTCGCGAAAGCGACACGTCATAGCCGGTTGAGTCAAGGTTGTGTTTTCGGCCTTGGCCTATCCAGATTGGATCAAGGGCAAGCCCTCGAAACGAATTTGGATAACCCGGAGGCAAGCAGGTAAAAGAAGATCCATAGAATTTTCCAAACCCTGCTTACCGAAAAATAAGCAGGGTTTTTTGTCTTCCCCGAATGACTAACAACACAAACGAAAGGTGAACGATCTGTGAACGAAACAAAGGCGACATCTCGATGATGTCAACCGACACAAAATTAAGACGGGCGCGGGAGAGCCGAGGTTCTCCACCGAGGGGCCATGCCCAACGGTTGCCAAGAAACGCGCCCCTTGTGTTCAGCCAGAATTTACATTCCAAGGGCTTCGGAGGAGGTGTGCCCTTAAACACCGAAAGAGCCGCCGTGAAACCGCGGGTTGGGATCGAGTAGATCACCAAGAGGTGTTTGTTCTTTGTTGAAATGGCATGGGCCGGGAGCGAGAGATCGCTTCCGGCCCTCTTCCTTTCGCGGCTGTGGTTTAACAGCAGAATGTCTTCCGACCATGTCGATGGTCCGGGTGCCGTTCCCGGCAGCCGCAATTATTCCTCTAGGCTGCGCGTCAGCACGCGGCCGAGTCTCCACAACTCAGCTTACTCCGGGCAGCACGGAGGCAGCCTGCCCTTTTCATTTGGGGTCGTGGCAGACAAGCAATGCACTTGCCCTGCAAGCAAGCTGATGTGGGAGCGTTACCCACCGACTCCACCAATCTTCAACTGCGGGAAACTCGACCAGATGCACAGAGAGAAGCCTCATAAACTTCTTCAGGTGGGTGTGACTCCCACTCCCGCTACCAATTCACTGGGAAGTGATCCGGCTGCCCGACGGTAAATCGGGCGTCAGAAAACAAAAGCGGAAGTGACGAACTGGAGCATGACCAGCACTTCCCACCAGCCTTCGCCATAGCTTCGCTGGGCCAGCCATTTCGGACTCGTAGCTCAATGAGCAGAGCAACCCGTTGTCTGCGGGAAGGCTGAGGGTGCAAGTCCCTTCGGGTCCGCCATTTCTCGGAACGCAGCTCAGTCTTTAGAGCACCCGGCTTGGGACCGGGAGGCCACAGGTGGAAATCCTGCCGTTCCGTGCCAGCGGTCGAATCAAATTGACCCGTCCGGGGTCGAAATGATTGACCCGTCGCTCATTGTCGCAAAAAGAGACATGTTTTCTTTAAATCATTCCGCAACAACGTGATAAGGGAGTGATTTAAAGGAAACATGTCGGCCAGGGTGGGTCAGCCATTTCGACCCCGGACGGGTCAATCAATTCGACCGCTGACAGTTCCGACCATCTCCTATTGCTGCCGTGGTCGAATACATGAGGCGTCCGTCTTCTAAACGGAACGATGCAGGTGGGGATCCTGTCGGCAGCACCATTGCCAGGTAGTGTGAAAGTAGCACGGCGGCCTGTTAAGCCGCTTGTCTTGGTGCGAGTCCAAGTCTGGCAGCCAATATAAGTTAGTTCATTCGCGATGGGCGAGCCTCGTGCGGATCGCCGCGTCAATCTCAACCCTGAATTGCCACATCCTCCGGATGATTGGCCGAGCAGAAATAACCCGGTCCCGAATACCGACTGAAACTCCGGGTTGCGTGGCCGCCATCTCTGGACCATCCGCCCTTTTCAAACACTTAACGAAAGGACACTCCATTCCATGAAGCCTGTCATCCGTAATCAAAGCTCATTGCTCTTTCGCAAGAGCTATAAGCCGAATCGTCTTATTCGCATCCGACCCACGGCCAAGCCCGGCGTCACCTTTCGTCCGATGCGACAGTTCGGTTTGAAGCCGCAACTTGAATTCGTCTCGTAGCTCAAAAGCAGAGCACCCGCCTGATAAGCGGGAGAACGCGGAGCGTTACCGCGCGGGACGACCATCCTTCGCTCCCCGAGCTACGGCTCGGCGAGTCCCTTCCCCGAGTAGCTGAGGCAGATTAGCGCCTCGCTGAAGACGAGGAGACGTTGGTGCGATACCAACCTCGGGGACCATTTCGGTCCGTGAATGCAAAACAGCTCAAGCAGCCGGCCTTTCAAGTCGGGCCTAATCGGTGCAAGTCCGATCACGGATGCCATTTTGTCCGCGTAGCTCAGTGAGATCAGAGCGCCACCGTGCGAAGGTGGAGGTCGCAGGTGCGATTCCTGCCGTGGACGCCACTTTGCCTCTGTGCCTCAGAAGCGACAGGACGAGTTTTGTAAACTCGTATTCGTCGGTGCGAGTCCGACCAGAGGCTCCATTTCATGGTGATCATGATGTAACAGCAGCATCACGCCCCGTGAAGGCGTTTGTGCCGGTGCGAATCCGACTGGTCACCCCATTTTCGACGGGTCGCAGGATTGGGTTATCGTTCATCACGACGTGGTCGCCGGTTCGAGTCCGGCCTCCGGAACCAATGCCGGAGTAGCTCAGGGGTAGAGCGCGTATTCCCAGTTCGTCTCTTATCCGTCGTCCATCGCTGCGGCTCGACCAAGTCGCAGCCTAATCCTCCACAATACAAATCGTACTTATGAGATCAGACATGCACAAAGTCGTCGTCGAGCGGCCACGGAAAGATCGCCATTGGGCCAAGTCGCGACCGCGTCCGAAACCGCCCTTCGATGACCTGCCTCACCATGAATCCATCAAAGCTCGGCACATACACCGCAAACACTTCAGCGATCTGCTTGGGCCCCTCAAACGTTGGTTGCGCTCGCAAGTCGGCCGTCCCTGGAACGATATTTATTCCGAGGCGTGTGCGGTCATCAAACCGGACAGCATCGTCCGCGCCCACATCAAGGGACACATGCTCCAATATGTGCAACGCCACACCTTCATGCACGGTGGTAAGGTTTGCGTGATCGATCAAGACTATCTTAGGTTGGGTATGATTCCTGTGGAGGAACGGCAGCACTGTTCAAATCTATTCTTTGTTCATCCTGACACAGGCTTGCTGTGCGCTGTCGCACAGCCGCCAAGCAAACACCTCGAGATTCCGAGGCCGCGGAAGCAGCCGGAGACACTACGCTGGCTCAACGAATGTTTTGCGTTAAAACAAATAAAGGGCCTTTGGTTTGAATGCCAGTTTCGCCACGTCCCGCCCAAAGGACAACTTCGGGTCTACGACCATGCGCTTGGAAAGCATGTCCTCCGCAAGAAATTGCATTGGCGCGATGGGCAACAACTGCACTGTTTCGCCAAGCGCCAGCTTTCGCGCCGCCAATTGCGCCACTTTGGCCTGCGCAATTCACCGATCGCTTCCTCCATTGGGGCGCAGTCTTCAGTCCGAAGCTTTGGCTTTGGGTTGAGGACTGCGCTCCAGTAGTGGCGGGCCGGACCTAGATTGTGGGTTCTCGCGTGTTATGGGTTCAAATCCAGCGGCCGGCTCGACAGGTCGGCCTAGCTCAACGGTAGAGCAGCCCCGCTTTGTTCGCGGGGAAATTCCACGGCATCCCTTGCCCATCTGAATCTTGATCGGTCCGCGGCTGTCGACATCCAACCGCACCATGCATACGGAGGCCGTATGGCAAACAACACACAAGATGATTCCCCTTTTGAAATCACCAGCAAGCGACGCAAAGGTTTCCCGTCGAGACTCGGGTGAAACGTGGCGTGCGCGTCGTTCACGGTCAAAAGGAGCTCTTTGAAAGGCTCGGGCGCAAGGATCTTTGCCCGTGCGGTTCAGGACGCAGCTTTTAAGAACTGCTGTCTCCGCTCCGGACGTTACGACGGTTCAAAACGGAATCACTTTTTTCCGCGAGTAGTCATCCATCAATTTCTGCGGGCCGAAGAACATGGGTTACCTCTGTTCAAGGACAATTCCCACGTTCCCAACTTGCCCGCAGTTCAACCCACGCAATCGTGCCGAGAGTTGGCGGCGCATCAGATGAAAGGAGGCCTCCATGGCTATCCACTACGCGAAGCATTTGAACCGACGCCGCACACCCCAGTCGCAACCGATTCCCGGCACGAACCAGGTTCGCAACTCGAACAGCTGTTGCTCGTGGCAGGTGGATGACTGGACGCGCCTCGACCGCTTCCTGATCCTCGGTGCTGAAGGCGGCACCTACTACATCAACGAGCGCGATCTGGTGAAGCAGAACCACGACGCCATCGTGCGTTGCATCAAGGCGGACGGTGTTCGCGCCGTGAACCGCATCGTTGAAATCAGCGATGCCGGTCGCGCGCCGAAGAACGATCCGGCCATCTTCGCTCTCGCGCTGGTCGCGACGCACGGTGATGCGCAGGCCAAGGCTGCTGCGTTCGCGAACCTGGGCAAGGTCTGCCGCATCGGGACCCACCTGTTCCACTTCGCGGAATACGTGAACGCGATGCGCGGTTGGGGTCGCGGTCTGCGCAACGCCGTGGCGCGTTGGTATGGGGACTCTGAAGCCGACGCTCTCGCCTACCAGGCTGTGAAGTATCAGCAGCGCGACGGTTGGTCGCACGGTGACCTGCTCCGCCTTGCTCATCCGAAGGCCCCTTCGCCACAGCACGATGCGGTCTTCCGCTGGATGCTCAACGGCGCGGAGTCGCTCCGCGAACGCGAAGTGAAGCGCAAGGTTCGCGGTGAGGACCGCGTGGCAAAGTATGGTGCGGTCGGCGCACTGCCGAAGATCATCGAAGCGTTCGAGCAGGCCAAGCGAGCATCGAGCAAGGATGAAATCGTGAAGCTCATCACGGAGTTCGACCTGCCGCGCGAAGCCCTCCCGACGCAGTGGCTCAACGAGGTCGCTGTCTGGGACGCGCTGCTCGCTCGCATGCCCATGATGGCCATGGTTCGCAACCTCGCCAAGATGACAAGCATCGGCCTCATCAAGCCATTCAGCGATGCCAAGAAACTCGTTCTTCGGAAGCTGAAGGATGAAACGGCGCTGAAGCGTTCGCGCCTCCACCCGCTCGCCGTTCTGGTGGCACAGAAAATCTACGCCCAGGGGCACGGCGACAAAGCTGCGCTAAAGTGGTCGCCAGTCTCGGCGATCGTAGACGCACTGGATGAGGCGTTCTACGCGACGTTCCCTAACGTTGAGCCGTGCAACAAGCCGGTTCTGCTCGCACTCGACGTGAGCGGTTCGATGGCGTGCTCGATCATCGCCGGTTCCAGTATCAACGCCCGTGAAGCGAGCGCAGCCATGGCGCTGATCACGGCGGCGACGGAGCCGGAACATGAAATCATCGGGTTCTCCGCTCCAGATCGTGGTGGTTACGGCGGGATGCATGGCGGCGGTGAACCGGGCATCACCCGCGTCAACGTGTCGCCTCGCATGAGACTCTCCGAAGTCATCAAGCACATCGAAAGCATTCCGATGGGCGGCACGGACTGCTCTCTGCCCATGTTGTGGGCGGCCCGCAACAAGCTGAACGTGTCAGGCTTCGTGACCTACACGGACAGTGAAACGTGGGCGGGCAACATTCATCCGGCGCAAGCGCTGCGTCAGTATCGCAGTGAGTTCGTCGGAGACGCAAAGGCGGTCGTTGTCGGCATGACCTCCAACGGCTTCACCCTCGCTGATCCGAACGACCGCGGAATGCTCGACGTGGTGGGCTTCGACACATCCGTGCCGGCAGTGATTGCGAACTTCGTTCGCGAGTAGCGAACGGTCCAAAGGACGCCAAGACAAGGTAACCACGCAGGCGGAGGTGAAAGCTTCCGCCTGCGCTTCCCACTTCTATCCCGTTGGCCGAGCAGTTCAGGCGGCGGTTTGCAAAACCGCAGAGGCTGGTGCGATTCCAGCACGGGATTCCATTTCTCCGAGCATAAGTGTTGAGAGATACACGCCGGTCTTCCAAACCGGAATACAGGGCGCGCTACCCTGATGCTCGTCCATTTTCGCGACGCGAACCGGTGCCGGTCAGGACTTCACAGGCCTGGCTGCGGCGGTTCAACTCCGCCTTCGCGTCGCGTCTCTTTCGGGCTGCAAGCACTGCAGCGATGCAGCGGTCTCTTAAACCCACAAAGCGCAGAGGTCCTTGCGCACGGCCCTCAAGGGCAGCACCGAGGCGACCCACCATCCTTCGCCGATGTGGCTCAGCAGCGACAGCACCCGTTTGGTAAGCTCAGACATCCTGACCTCAAGCGGGAGATGCGGGACGGATGCAGAAGGGATGTGAGACCAGAGTGACGTGAAGCCGGCTCAGTCGCAAGCCGGAGGCTTGCCAGCTGTGAGCCGGTGGTTGAGAGGCGAAGCGACGATACCACCGGTCCACAGGGTCGCCCAAGCATATGCATCCGGAAGGGATGCCAGCGTCACAGGTGCCGATACCCGGGGTGTGCGGGTTTCAGGTCTCCAGAGCCGATGCTTCATGGGCAAGGGGCGGACCGCTCATCCCTGAGCTCCAGGTCAAAAGAACAAGGGAGAGAACCGGAAGTAATGGTTGCACGGTTCCTTAGCCCTCTGCGACCCCTTCCGGGGTCGACGACGCTGTCGTGCCCAGGATCCGGGGGTGGCGCTCGTGCCTCGCGCCACCCCCGGGTTATGGCTGGCATCCCTTCGGGATGACCCGTGGTCGAGCAGACTTTTGTTCCGCGACCGATGCGTTGTGTTTTTTCGCCGCTTCAGACCGTCGCATGCTGAGACCACTAACCTCCGCATCGTCGATCGGCTCCATTTCGAGGAAGGAACGGCAGATTGAACAATCGTTGAGAGAACCGTTGGGCATCATCGTTCAACGGGATCTCTGCCTTCGGCGCTCCTTCTTCGATCCTTTTGCTCCCGTAGCTCAACCATCAGAGCGCCGCGCTTCGAACGCGGAGGTTGCAGGTGAGATTCCTGCCGGGAGTGCCAATTGCGGGCATGGGGTTCAACCCGAACAGCAGAGGGTCCAGACTCAGAATCGAACAGCCTGGGGAGTGCAATGCTCCCCACGCCGACCCGTTTGGAATGTCAACCGGACGAGCGAGCCGGACCTGTTTGCTAAACAGTGGGCTCCCCGAATGGGGAGTGTGGTGCGAGTCCACGGCATTCCGCCATTCTCTCGTCGAGTTAGGAGGCTTCCGGAGCCATGGCCTACTCGAGTTGCGCGATCCTTTCGGCTTCGCGCAGCAAGCCATTGAGTGCTTCGCGATCCAGATACCGTCCACGCAAAACCACAGCGCGAATCCCTTTGGTGTTGGTAATCTTCTCCAACGGATTCGCGTCCAGCAGGACGAGGTCGGCGATCTTGCCCACAGCGACGGTGCCTGTGTCGTCCAACTTCAGAAACGCGGCGGGATTGCGCGTGGCGGACTGCAGGGCCTGCATCGGCGTGAGTCCGGCCTGGACCATCAGTTCAAGTTCGTCGTGGAGGTCGAATCCCGGATACGAACCGGCCGGACCCACATCGGAACCGGCGAGCAAGAGCACACCGGCCTGTTGCATCTTTTTGACGAGCGGCAGTGCGATCCGGAATTCCTGCGCCTTGTTCTCATAAAATTCCGGCGTCAACTGATTCTTGTCTCGGGAGACCAGTTCCGCGGTCCACTGGGCGGCGGATCGTGAGACGTATTTGTCCCGCGGGTTCGGATTCGTCCGGCCGAACTGAGTCGCCATCCGATGCGAGACCAGGGTGGGAGTAAAGGCCGTCTTGTTGCTGGAGAAGAGCGCAAACAACGCGTCCGCCGATTCCTGTGCGAACCTGTCGAGTGCCGCGGCGTAAGATTCGCTTTGGTGAGAATGGGCGAAAGTTCCTTCGAAGAGCGTTATCACGTGCTCAATGAATGCTTGTCCCGCCTGGGAGGCCTCCTGCGGCGTCACCGTTCTCGGAATGTGCCCCGCGACCGAAAGCCCCAGCTTCCGGCTTTCATCGACCGCACCGAAGTAGGCCTCGCGGGAAATCGCACGATGAACCTTGATGCAGTCCACTCCACACTTGTAAAGGGCACGCACGGCCCCGCGCGCCTCTGATTCGTTCATGACCGCAACCTAGTGAACTCCAAACTGGCGGCCGTTCAGCGTTGGCCCGGCGCGGATAATGCGCGGACCGACCAACAATCCTGAGTCGATTTTGATTCGCCATTCGTCGATGTCCCGGAGAAGACCGCCCAAATCACGCACGCCGGTCACTCCGTTCGCGACCAGCGCCGGCAAGGCGCTCGCTCTCGTCGAGAACATGTGAATATGCATGTCCCAGAGCCCAGGGATCAGATATTTGCCGGAGGCATCGATCACCTTTGCGTTCCGGGGAACCGCCACGCTTCCATCCTTGCCCAGCGCCTGAATCCGGTTACCTTCAATCACCACCGTCATTCCGGACTGGGCCAATGCGCCGGAGCCGTCGATGACCGTCACGTGGGAAATGACAGCTAGGTTCGTGTCGGTGGTCGGCTGGGCGGCGAAAACTGGAAGCGCCGCCGCAGCGAAGAGGATGAGCAGCCGAACCATAAGGCAACCTATGAAAAGTCATGTTTCACGTCATGAAAATTCTCGCACCAACGGTGGCGGGAATTCCCGGTGCCAGCCCCGATTCCGAATGGATTTCCTTCATGCGCGCGTAGCTCAAAGAGAGCCGGCGGCCTTATACCCCGCATCGCACTAGATCAGTGCCGGGTTCCGGAGCGTTACCGGACGCGCCTACCCATTTGTCCCCATAGCTCAACCCACAGAGCAGACGTGTCCTCAGCGTCAGGTTGTCGGTGAGAGTCCGGCTGGGGACACCACTTTGGGCGGGTGGTTAAGCGGGAAAAGCAGACCGCGCAGATCGAGAGTCTATGAGCCTTGGAGGTGCAAGTCCTCTCTCGCCCATTCATTTCAAGGAGTCGAAGCCACAGCAGACCGGCACCGGACTTTTAATCCGGTAGGGTGAGGTTGCAACTACCTCCGGCTCCACCAATTCATTGCCGGGTCGTCTAATCGTAGGACAGCGCCCTTTGAAGGCGCGAATGCTGGTGCGATTCCAGCCCTGGCAGCCAGTCCTGGCAAGTCGAGCTTCAACCCGCCCGGTGGTGAAATAGCATCACGTCTGGCCTACACCCAGAAATCGAGGGGGCAGAACCTTCTCGGGCGACCATGGCCTCGTTGCATCATCAGGAGTGCGCCGGTCTCTGACACCGGAGGACCTGGAGCGAAGCCAGGCGAGGCAGCCCATTTCCCATGGCCGTGCGCAAGCACCAACAAAGAACAAACACCTCATTGCGCGAAACGCAGCGGCCGTGTGCAAACGCTTTATGAGCGACATACTGAACAAGACCATTGTGCTGGTGCTGAACCGCAACTGGCAGGCGATGAACATTCGCACGCCACAGGAGGCGTTCTGCCAAATGGCCACGAACGTTGCGACCGCGCTGGAAATTGACGGCGAGAACCACATCCGCCCCGTCACGTGGGACGAGTGGATCACGCTGCCCATCCGCGATGGCGACAACGCGGTCCAGACTGTGCGCGGTGCGATCCGCGTGCCAACCGTAATTGTGGCGATGAACTTCGCGAAGGTGCCCAAGAAGCGTCCGAAGCTCTGCGCAAAGACCATCCGCGAACGCGACGGCAATCGTTGCCAGTACAGCGGCAAGCTTCTGCGCCCTGACGAAGGCAGCCTCGACCACGTTCTTCCCCGCTCCCGCGGCGGCAAGGACGCCTGGGACAATCTCGTGTGGGCAGACAAGGCCGTGAACGCGAAGAAAGGCAACCGCCTGCCGCACGAGGCTGGCTTGCAGCTACTCACCCTGCCGCGCGCACCGAAGGAACTGCCCGTGACGGCACTCATTCGCAACGCCTACGGCATCGTGGATTGGAAGATGTTCGTGAAGGAATGAATCAACGGGCGGGCGGGCCGCAAGGCTCGCCCTGCCCAACCATGTAAAATAGACTATGACTGTGAACGACCTGCCGACGATTTGCCGGTTTTCAGTGTCCACATCATCTGAGAAATCGAAGTCGTCGTTCAACTCAGGAAGAACTGCCAATATGACCCCAACTCAAATCCACACCACGGATTGCCGCCTTTATCCGAAGGACGAAGCGCCAGCCGCTTATAAAGACTTCAACGCAGTGCTCGATTCCGTGAAAGCCGCTGGACTGGCAAGCGAAGTCGCACGACTTAATGCCCGCTTCGTCATCAAAGATTCCGAGATGAGCCTGAAAGGGGCGGCTTGAGCAGAACAATAGTTTTGGAGTGACGGGGTGGAAGCAGACCTGATGCTGGGTTTCGATGGAGCCAGCACGATGTGCCTGGTCCGCTCAATTCATCCGGTGCTTGCGAAATGGCATCTTGAAGCCGACGCGTCGGGAGCCCGCCTTGGCCCTGTAGCGAGCGGCTACAAGATCATACCAATGACTCCACGCGGACAGAATTGAGTTCTGCCACTGATCTCGAAAACCTCGTGCTCAGTTATCGTGCTCCCTCTCGTTCTTCACTGCGGAGAGCGCGGAATCGGAAAAGTCCCTGACCGGGGGGGCAATCCCTCTATCTCAGCAGAACGCGATAGAATTCCTGCTGAGCAGCGGGTTTAGGGAACGTGCCAATGATCGTTCCGCCCGAGCCCGGTCGGAACGTGACACCCGAGACATCCGTCCACTGAATCGGACTGAGTTGCGGGGTTCGCTGAATCACATGATTTCCCGTAGCGCTCGACGTGGCCACCGTCAGTTCCAGGTTGTTTCCCGCAATGGTCGCGCTTCGAATCGAGATGTTCCCGCCGCCGGAGGATCCGCTCCCCACGAGCGTGAGCTTACCGTAGGTGAATTCGCTGTGCGCTCGACCACTCCAACCCATTTGCGCTTCGCGGTTGGCTCCATCGTCGTCATTGACCGCGATGTGGAAGCCCAACGAACTGCCGTCCGCGGGATTGAGCAGGGCTGATTTCTTCACTCTAAACTCCACCTGATAGCCTTTCAGCGTCTTCTTCGTGCTGGCAAACCAATCACCCGATTCACCAAAGGTGGGGTTATTCGCTTCATTGTCCCGCCACGCTCCATTGGCCGAGATCACATACTGTCCCTCAAACTTCTCACCGCCGCGTCCGACGTCTTTGCTGTTGTTCGGATCAAAGAAAATTTCCACGCTGTCGTCCTCCCAAGTATTCCCATCTTCAGACCCGGCTTCGGCGGAATCCGTCGTCACCACGCTGTCCATGACGTCGACCGCGACAAAGACCGAGTCGGCTGAATGAACAACCCACGCGCGGTAGCTCAGATCATCGGTTTCAAACGTATCGTCCCCGGAAGGGATGTCAAAAACCGCATTTTCGGAGTGGATGCGAATCTCTTGTGCGTTGGCGTACTCGGCGGCTCTGATGATGCCGTCGACCGTTGGTGCGGCAGATTTCACGGCGTCGTAGCTCCGGGCTCCGAGAATCAAGTTTCCGTAACTCGATTCGATGTGAGGTTTTCCGACCCAGATCACCTGACGTTCGCCGCCGCCCCCGTCGTCGTCGTCGTTGACCGCAACCGTGAACCCAATCAGTTCGCCCGGCTTCGGGTTGCCGATGGCACTGAGCGCAATCCGGAATTCAGCCTCGTAGCCCGCGGCCGTCTTCGCTGTCTTGGCATACCACACTTGATCGCCGCCATAGCCGGGCTTACCCGCTTCGGCATGTCGATAGGCATTGTTGACGGTAATAACGTATTGCCCGCCTGAGCCGACCAACTCACGGTTGGACCCGCTCGTATCGCGAACCGGAAAATTCGAATTGTCCCCATCCACAAACACCTCAACACTGTCATCCATCCAGGTCGTGCCGTCTTCGGAATCCGCAGCGGCACTGTCATCTTGAATCACGTCGTCCGTCACTTTCACCGCCACGTAGAGGTTTTTCGCGTCGTAACCGGCGTAGACTACATAACTCAGGTCGGCGGAATCTTTCGGAGGATTGTTGCTGCCGTCGCCCAGCGCACCGCCTTGGATTTTGTCGGCCAGTTTGTCATTGAACACGACCCGCCAAAAATCGCCTGCCGCACCGCCGGCGCGCCTCCATTCGTCGGGTTTGACCGTCCCATCGATCGTTGGCGCCGTTTCGAGGAAATGAGCGAACTGAGTGCGGGTCGGATCGGCGTTCTTGCGTCCGACGGGATCAACCGACACTTGCGCGGCTCCGCCAAGATGGAGCACGCCGTAGGTGAATTCGCTGTGGGCACGCCCGCTCCAACCCATCTGAGCTTCCCGGTTCGAGCCGTCGTCATCATTCACGGCGATGTGAAACCCGAGCTTGCCGCCATCGGCGGGATTAAGGAGCGCGCTTTTCTTAATTTTAAACTCCACCTGATATCCTTTGAACGTTTTCTGCGTCTTGGCGTGCCAATCCCCACTCTCCCCAAAGGCGGGGTTGTTGGCCTCGTTATCGCGATGAGCTCCATTGGCCGAGATGACATACTGTCCCTCAAACTTCTCACTGCCGCGTCCGGGGTCTTTACTGTTGTTCGGATCAAAGAATATTTCCACGCTATCGTCTTCCCAAGTGTTGCCGTCCTCGGAGTCAGCTTCGGCCGAATCGGTGTTGACCGAGTCGTCCGTGATGTCAACCGCCACGTAAATCGCATCCGCCGCGTGGACAATCCAGGCGCTGTAGCTGAGATCTGAGTTCGAAAAGGTGTCGTCCCCGGACGGAATATCAAAAATGGCATTGTTCGAATCGATCCGAATCGGCGTCGCTCCCGCATACTCGCTCGGAAGGATCCGACCATCTACGGTCGGCGCTGCCGTTTTCGGCGCGGTATACTCGCGCCCGCTGAGCAGCAAGTTGCCATAGCTGCATTCCGTGTGCGGCTTCCCCACCCAGATCACCTGACGTTCGCCGCCGCCACCGTCGTCGTCGTCGTTGACCGCCACCGTGAACCCGATTAACTCGCCCGGCTTCGGGTTTCCAATCGACTTCAGCGAGATTCGAAACTCCGCTTCGTATCCGTCCGCCGTCTTGGCCGTCTTCGCAAACCACGCCTGGTTCGGGCCGTAGCCGGGCTTGCCCGCCTCGGCATGGCGATACGCGTTGTTCACGGTAATGACGTACTGCCCGCCCGTGCCAACGACATCCGCATTCGAACCGCTGGTGTCGCGCTGCGGGAAATTGCTGTTATCGCCGTCGATAAACACTTCGACACTGTCGTCCATCCAGGTCGTGCCGTCCTCGGAGTCACCCGCAGCACTATCCTCTTGCAAGACATCATCCTTAACTCGAACGGCCACGTAGAGATTGTTGGCATCGTAGCCAGCAAAAACAGTGAAGCTCAGGTCGGCCGAGTCTTTCGGGGGATTGGCGGCGCCGTCGCCGAGAGCCCCGCCGCGGATCTTGTCGTCCAACTTGTCGTCGAAGGTGACATTCCAAAACGAGCCCGCGGCGCCGCCAGCGAGCGACCACTCGCCGGCCGCGATCGTTCCGTCAATGGTTGGCGCGGTTCGGAGTGGAAGCGCGATTTGCGTCCGGGTCGAGTCCGGTGTGGAGCGATCAGCCAGCGCAACCCAGGTGCATGCAAAGAGGATCGTCGCCTGCAATATTCTCGTGATTTTCTTCATCGTGATCAGGTGGGAGAGTTGAGGAGCACATTGAGAGATCCAAGGACCTCAGGAAAACGCAAATTGCCGCACTCAGGGATCGAGCTCGCCATCGGCGCGGACGCGACCTGCCCCAAAGGAGATCCGGTCTTCGCCCGTGCGCGCATGAGCCACATGTTGTGAATATGCTTGTTCAACGTTTTGAAAGTGGCGGGGAAGATGTATTTTCAGGAGCCTTTCCGCAAGCGAAAATCGATTATTTTTCGGCCTTCCAGCATAAGCGGTCATCGGGGTGCGGTCTATGCGAGGCGGAGGCAAAGGGTAGATTCGGAGGATAAAACGTCATCGAGCAGCCAGTTTGACTGCGAGTTCCAACGAGATGGCCGACATCATCGTGAGATACCAAGCGAGCGGACCCAGACGTAAAGCCTTTGCTTTGGACGAGGTCATGCCGCCGGGGCGGTTGCACCAGAAGCCATCTCAGAGATGTCTGAGAAGGATCCTCGCAGCTCCGAGGTGGGGGAAACCCTGAAAGTCTTTAGCCTGCCGTTCGTCGCGAACCACGAGACGCCGGAAGTTGAAGAGCCAGGCGAAGAGTCGCTCATTCTTCCATCGCCGGGCGTAGCGAGGCAGCGCTCGTCTGTTCTGTTTGGTGCGGTGCAGCCGGACAGGCTCTAACATTAGTGTGGCGTCTCGGGGAAATGCGGACAGACAGAACGGGAAATGAGTAGTGCCGAGGCTGCACTCAGCCTTCGGCTGCCCGATCTCCCAGCATCTTCCTTCCTCCTTCGATTCTCTCTCCTCTCGGGGAGGCTGCCTTTCGATGCCCTTCGAGAATGCGCCGACCTTGATCTGTCCCAGGATCATCTCCGAGACGCTCCATTCCCGGATCAGGGGGGTCAGGAGGCTTAGGGCGGCAGGAAAGCGACCTCGGCGGTGGCTGCCACGAGTGGCGCAACGGAGACGGCTTGAGAGGGGAGAGGTGGGTTCAGGGAGGCGGACTTTCTGCCTCGGACGTATTTGTGGCATTCGACACAGCTCATGGTCATGCGGACATAGGCAAGCGTCGCGCCATCGAGGCTTGCCAGGTTGGCGGCTTTGACCAGCGCAGCGGCGTTGCGACGAAAGTTAGCGCTGTGCTCCGCGTACTCAGTCCCTTCCACAGCTTGCCATACCCCCTCTTGGCTCATGGCCCCGAGCTTTCGCGCATTCACCAAGATCAAGTCGTAGTCTTCGAGCGTGATACCCTCAAGGACCGCTTGGGAGTGGTTGAGTTTCTGGCGCATGAACTCTCGGATCGCGGGAGGTTGTGCACGGCGGACCTTGTCCTCCGCCGCCCATCCCAGGACGAGTCCTGCCATGATGAGGGCCGCCAGCCATCCCGATCGATTTTGCCACATAAGACGGGAATATGTGCCACCGGCGGTCCGGAGCTTCTCGTGGATTGCTCGAGTTCGAGCAGATCTTGCCTGGATTTTTGTCTCTCCCCCGTAAGGTCTGTCTGAAAATTTCGACGAGCTCTTCGAGTGAACTGATGGGAATTCGCGATTTCAAAGTAAGGCGAGTGCGGCGGCGGCTCCAAACGAGAATCCTTCCCAGCCTTCCAAGAAGGGGCCTCGTTCGGATTGAGCCCAGGAGCGACAGCAGGATCGTCCGTGGCGCATGAGCGAGAAGCAGGTCCGCGATCCCAACCATCCTGGGCTGCGCCTCGGCCAAGGCATTCCGGCGCGCGAGCCGAACCTGCCGGTCGAGCGGGTAACCATCGAGGACCGCGTCGAGAAGCAGTTGGCCGCGCTCCTCGCGGACTCGGCCAAGCACAAGCGGATGTCGACTGACGAAACGCTGGAGGAAACACTGTTGCACGTGTTTGATAAAGTGGAACGCGGCGGTGGGGCGAGTGCGGACTGAATGACGGGCGTCGTCGAGGGCAAAAGTCCAGACTTCGCGCGTGGCTCGGGCCCGGAATCGCGCGAGGGGCTGGGATAGCCGGGCCGCGCCTCCGTCAGCACCGCGTGTGGAGCCAGGCCCAGTTCGATGCGCGAAGTTCCGCTGGTCACGAAGCCTGCCGGTGCGTCAGCGCAGCTCACGCGGACAAAAGCTTCCATCGGTTGCCCGCCGCGTGCGGTGGCGGTGCCGTGGGTGCGGAAGAGGGCGATTTCTTGGATCTGACCGAATCCAAGGGTCAGGAGGCTGGGCAGGTTGAGCTGCCACCAGTCAAGCGTATCACCCGGCGCGATGACGTGGGAGAAATTCGTGCCCTGGTCGGCGCGCTGCGGGAGAGCACGGCCGGTGCCGTCGTGCGCGGTGACGCTCCAGAACCAAAGGGCACCGGCGGCACCACGGCCAGCGCCTGTTCCGGTGTGAAGCGGCCCGCCTTCATCGCCTGCCGGAGATTCACGCCGTCCACAAACTCCATGAGCAGGAAATAGAAGCCGCCTGCTTTTCCGAAGTCATGCACCGCGACGATGTGCGGATGATTCAGCGCCGCGAGGGCCTGCGCTTCTTTTTCAAATCGCACTGCAAACTGCGGATCATCCGCGCGCTCCGGCGCGAGCAGCTTCAGTGCGACGAGCCGGTTCAGCGATTTCTGCCGCGCCTTGTAAACCACGCCCATCCCGCCGCGTCCAAGGCACTCCAGGATTTCCAGTTGCGGGAAGTGGGGCGCGAGTTCCGCGGGCGCAGGGCTCCTTCGGGACGGAGCCGGTTCATCCGCGTCCTGCGTCGGCACCATCGCCTCGGCCAGGAGGCACTTGGGACAAAGCCCCTTCGTGGCGGCGGAAGGCAGGGTCGCCCCGCACCGCGGGCAGGAGTTCAAGGCTGGCGATGGTTCGCTCATGTCCGTGTCCTGACGCGATGGCGTGGATTGGTTACCAAGATTCTTTCTCAACCGCCGAGGGCTTCGAACAACGCGCGCATCTCGGCCTCGACGGCGCCAGGATCTTCCAGGGTGCCGGCGACCTCGGCTTTCAGCAACTCGCGGAACCGACGCTTCAACCGATGCCGTGCATCCCGATGTTGTTGGTAGGGCGGGCCTGTCCCAGCCCGCCGCCCACGGGATGCAAAACATCATGCTCCGGCGGCGCGCCGGGACGGACGCGCCCTACCTGCATCACCGGCAACATCGGGATGCACCGCAACCGATGGACCGCGACCTTGAGCGCGTTCGCGTTCAGCCCGCACTGCGCCGCCAACGCAGTCTGGTCGCCATGCGCGGCTTCGCCGGTGAGCCACGGTTTGACTCGCTCGAAGAACTCCCCGCGTCCCCCGGCGACGCATTCCTGCCGGAGCGCTTCGAGTGCACGCGCCAGCACGGTTACCGCCCATTGCCGGTCGAAGGCCGCGTCGGGCGACAACACGCTCGCATCCGCCAGCATCGTCGCAAAGAAATCGTGAGCCAGATCCCGCGCCGCCTCGGCATCGCGCAACTCGCACCGGAGGAACGCCGCCACCGGCTCGTAATAGGCGCCGCACAGTTCGGTCAAAGCCCGCAGCCCTTCCGGGGAGTCGGCCTGCGCACGGCTCACCTGTGTCCACCGCGTCGTGCGAAAGCTGTCGTCAGCCGCTGGCGCGGGCTGTGTTGGTTCAGTGGTCATCGAGAGCCGGATGGATCATACCACAGGCTCCTAACGTTTTAGAGGGAAACGGTTACCACGGTTCAACCAACACCGCCGGATCTCGATCCTGGAACGGGAATGCGCCTGCGCATGTCGGCGACGAATCCGGCTGCCTTTGACCACGCCCAAGCCCGCCGCCTGCAACGGATGGGAAATTGATTTTTGACTCGGCGCGGTTCCGATCCTGACGCGGCTGCGCATTCACTTCATCCACGCCGGGAAACCACGCGTCGGAATGGCCTGCTGGTTGTATTCCGCATTCCACTTGAGTGACCAAAGTTGGGTTGGCTTCAAGGCTCGCGTTGAACCGTCGAAGAAAACGGCATTGACAGAACGTCCGTGGCGCTTGAGGGCAAAGTGCCACATCTCCATGTCCGCACCACCCCAGAATCCATTGGAGGAGGGCGCGGCAAGCACGGAGGGATCGGAATGGTGAGGTCCGCCCCCACGCCACATCGAATCGAGCATGAGCGGCACTTCCGTGGGCTGCGTCGCATGATCGAGCTTCCGCCAGTGATACCGGCTGGGACGCCCTTGGATCGCAGTGATCTGCGGAGGAGGATCGTATACCCAGTTGTTTTGCCCGTAGCTGGAGATGATCAATCCATTGCGAGCGCCGGAGGCTTCAGGGTCCGGCACGGGGAAGTCATAGGCTGTGCGGGGCCCGCCATAAACCGCCACCCCTCCCGAGGATGCCGCAGCGGGGATTTCGCGGGAAGGGGAACCCTCCCGCCTCCGCCGCGTGGCTTCCGGACACAAGAGCAGGTACGGCCGCTTCTGGTAATGTTTCCTCAGGGCATTCAACCACTCCCCGCGCGCCCACCCAACCGCGGAACCCTGGCTGAAAGACCCGTTGTTTTCGTCCGTATAAAAGGTCCAGGCCAGGCCCCACTGGCGGAGGTTCGAAATACACTGGGTGGCGCGCGCTTTCTGCTTCGCTTTGCCCAGTGCGGGCAAAAGCATGGATGCCAAGATCCCGATGATGGCGACCACCACCAGCAACTCGATCAAAGTGAACCCCAATGCGCGTGCGGTCCGGTCGGGCATGAGAATCCAAAAAAATTGACGATGGTGGCTGACCTGTCAACGAGGAACTTGGCCGCAGAGGGCGTCTCCGTGTATCCCGATGTTGTTGGTAGGGCGGGCCTGTCCCAGCCCGCCGCCCACGGGATGCAAAACATCATGCTCCGGCGGCGCGCCGGGACGGACGCGCCCTACCTGCATCCCCGGCAACTTCGGGATGCACCGAGGGCGTCTCGGTGCATCCCGAGGTTTTCGGTGACCGGGTGGTCGTGGGAACGCAGACAGCCCTGTCGGCTGTGGCGTAGGCTGCCCAGCCTGCGGGGCGACAAAGGGAACCAAGCGCGTGGAGATCATGGAAAGGCCTCGTTCTTCACCCGCCGGGCCGTCGGCGATTCGGCAGGCTGGGCAAGAACGTTGAGGATCCACGTTCCAAACGGATGGTGACTCATCATGAGCCGGAGCAACGGTGGAGATGCCATCATTAGAATCCACCAGGACCGGCAGCGTTTCCTGGGACTGTTGGAGGAACTTCCTGGCCGCTTCCGGGCCGAACTGTATGCTTTTGTGCTCATGGATAATCACTACCATCAGATCCATCGTTCCCGGTCGGCGGAAGTGCTCGCCATGCTGCGTAACTTCACCCTCACATGAACCGCGTCTCGTTCACCATGAGCCCACAGAAACAACGGAAAACACTGTGTAAATCGCCATGAACACTCGTAGCTTCGTGCTCGCCTCTCTCCTCGCGCTCGGGATGACGTCGCTCTTCGCCGCCGAATCGGGCGGCGCTGGAGGAATCCATTTCATCGTCGGCCCCTCCAATCATCCGCCCGGCACCCATGAAGTGGCGGCCGGCGCTCGCCTGCTGAAATACTGCCTAGAGCATTCGGGCCTTCAAGCACTGCCGAAAACGCATCTACACGAAGGCTGGCCGGAGAACCCCGGCACACTGTCCGGCGCGCGGGCCATCGTCTTCTGCGGCGACCAGTTTCCCCCAGCCCGGTTCAAAAACACCGGCGCGATTCTGGAGCAATTGTCGTGGCTCGCGGACCAGCGCTGCGGATTCGTCGCCATTCACTACGCGATCGGGGTCAACCCCCCGCAGCCGACGACGCGGCCATTCGGTCCATGCTGGACCATTTGTTCGGCGGGTTCTCCAACTTCATTCCGGTGAACGAAGGCGGCACCGTTCCGAGGGTCTTGCAGGCCACCATCACGCCAACGAAGACGGACCATCCGGCGCTGCGCGGCGTGAAGCCGTTTGGCCTGCATGACGAGCCGTATTACAAGAACCGCTTCCCAGCCAGGTCGCCCGGCAGCACCTTCACCCCCCTCGCGACGGCACTGCTCCCGCCCGAAGCGCCGCAGGAAGAGACCGTCGCCTGGAGCCTCGAACGCGAACAAGGCGGTCGCGGGATTGCGATCGTCATGCCGCATTTCTACCGCAACTGGCAAAATGACGACCTGCGCAAGCTCGTGCTCAACAGCATTTGCTGGACGGCGGGCCTGGAGATTCCCGCCGCCGGGATGCCCTCAACCCTGCCCGCCCTGGAGACTTTCCAGCCGGCGTCGGTCGAACCCGCTTCCGGCCCGGCGAAAACCCAGCCGCGCGAGATGAGCGGCGCCACCCACGTTACCGTGCGGCACGAAAAAGGCCGCTGTTACGGGTGGCCGGCCAACGGCGGCATCTGGAGCTGGGGCAACGAAATGCTCGTGCAATACCGTGGCGGCGAGTTCCAGGACAAGCCGGTGGGCTCGCACGACATCAACTTCGACAAGCCCATCGGCATCGAGCAGTCGCGTTCCCTCGACGGCGGGTTGACCTGGACGCAACACACGGCTGTGCCCATCCAAATCACGGAGCCGACTTTCACCGGCCCAGCCGGCGCCAAGTTCCCGGAATTCGGTCCGCCGCTGAAAGGGGTGCCCGCGCTGACGACCCCGCTCAACTTCGCCGACCCGAACACGATTCTGCACTTTTCATGGGGCGGCTATCTCTACCACTCGCCGGACCGGGGCGTGACCTGGAAGGGGCCATTTCAACTGCCGCTGTTCGATCAGGTTTCGTGGCAACTGCGAACGGACTACCTGGTCGAGGACAAGAACAGCGTGCTGGCCTTCTGGTCGGGATCGAAGGTGGGCATCAAACGCAACGAAAACGGCGGCATGGTCTATATGGTCAAAACCGCGGATGGGGGATTGACCTGGACCCAGGAATCGCTGGTGAGCCGGGTCACGGAGCCTTCGGAAACCCGGCACGACGTGGCCCTGATGCCCGCGACGGTGCGCGCGAGTCCCACCAGACTGGTCTGTTGCATCCGCAACCTTTCGGCGTATCCGAAGAGAGGCTGGATTGATTGCCGGGTGTCCGAGGACAACGGGCGCACCTGGAAACTGGCCTCAACGCCGGTGGGCGACGAAGCCGGCACGACGCCGCCCGCGCTGACGCGGCTCCATGACGGGCGTTTGGTGTTGACCTACGGCTATCGCAAGCCGATCAAAGGCCCGACCTCCATCCGGGCGAAGATCAGCGAGGACGATGGCGCGACCTGGGGCGGGGAACTGATCCTGCGCAACGGCGGGGGCGACGAAGACATTGGCTACACGCGCAACGCCCTCCGGCCCGATGGCAAGGTCGTGACCATTTACTACTGGCAGGAAAACGAAAAGGCCGAACGCGACATCGCCGCCACCATCTGGACGCCGCCAGCGCGCATGAACACCAAAGCGAAAGGACAGCCATGAATGGCAAACCGAACCTGAAATCCCGTCTGAGTCTGAAGTGGCTCACGCTGGTGGCCGCCGCGTGCTCTTTGCAGGCGCTGTGGGTGGCGGAGCTGAGGGGCGCTGAAAAGCCCAACATCGTTTTTATCATGACGGATGATCTCGGCTACGGCGACCTGGGTTGCTACGGCGCGAAGGACATTCGCACGCCGCACATGGACCGGCTCGCGCGGGAGGGGACGCGCTTCACCAGCTTCTACGTCGCGCAGGCGGTTTGCACGGCGTCGCGCGCGGCGCTGCTCACGGGCTGTTACGCCAACCGCGTCGGGATGGCGGGCGCGTTGAATCACACCAGCAAGACCGGACTTCACCAGAACGAGAGGCTCCTCAGTGAATTGCTCAAGGGGCAGGGTTACGCGACGGCCATCTTCGGCAAGTGGCATCTCGGTCATCGCGAGCCGTTTCTCCCCACCCGGCGTGGCTTTGATGAATGGTTCGGCATCCCCTACTCGAACGACAACGGGCCGCTGCATCCCACCACGCGCGGCATTCCCTCTCTGCCGCTTTACGAAAACGAGAGGGTTACGGAACTCGATCCCGACCAGTCGCAATTCACACGCCGCCTCACGGAGCGCGCGGTGAGGTTCATCGAGCGACACAGGGACAAGCCCTTCTTCCTCTACGTGCCGCACATCATGCCTCATGTGCCCATCTTCGCGTCGGCGAAGTTCAAGGGCACGAGCCAGCGCGGCCTCTACGGCGATGTCGTGCAGGAACTCGACTGGTCGGTGGGCGAAATCATGACCACGCTGCGGAAGCACGGAATCGATAAGCGCACGCTGGTGGTGTTCACGTCGGACAACGGACCGTTTCTTTCCTACGGCGAACATGCCGGCTCGGCCGGGCCGCTGCGCGAAGGCAAGCTCACCACGTTCGGCGGCGGCGTGGGGGTGCCCTGCCTGATGCGCTGGCCGGGCCGCGTGCCCGCCGGTCGCGTGACGGATGAACTCGTGACCACGATGGACCTCTACGTGTCCTTCGCGCGCCTCGCCGGGGCTTCGCTGCCGTCAGCAAAGATCGACGGCACGGACCTCACGCCCCTTCTGCTCGGCCAAAAAGGGGCGAAGGGCCGCGACGCGTTTTGGTTCTACTCCGGCGAGGAATTGCACGCCGTCCGGGTTGGCGATTGGAAGCTGCACTTGCCGCACGAGTATCTCACCGTCGCCGCCGCGCCGGGACGCGGCGGCAAGCCGTCGACCTGGGAGAACATGAAACCGCAGGCCATCGAAGTCTCCGGCATTCGCGGCATCGCCAGCCGGCATGGCTATCGCGTCGACAAGCTCGGACTGGCGCTTTACGACCTCAAGCGTGATCCCGGCGAAACCCGCGACCTAGCCGGCGCGCATCCCGACATCGTGACGCGCCTGCAAGCAGAAGCAGCCAGGGCTCGCGCTGATCTCGGCGACTCGTTAACCGGCGTTCGCGCGACGCACGCGCGGCCCGCGGGTAATGTGACTGTTTCAGAAGGTCCGGGTGAAAAACCCGCGACGCCAATGAAATCATCAGTTAATACAGGACCATGATTCTCCGAGAATCGTGCCCCGATAGGCTTTGGCGGTCTGCGAATGTCCAGCGCGCGCCGAGGGTCGGAAACTGCGCTCATTGATGAACTGGCCGACAACCATTGTTGTATTGCTGCTGGCGGTGCGCGCGGGCTTCGCGGCGACGCCAGTCAAACCGGACTTCAACCGGGACGTGCGGCCCATCCTCTCGGAGAACTGCTTCTACTGCCACGGCCAGGATCCGAATCATCGCAAGGCCGACCTTCGCCTGGACGACCGCGAGACGGCGTTGAAGCTCAAGGCGATTGTTCCGGGCAAACCCGGCGAAAGCGAACTGGTGCGGCGCATCTTCGCCACGGACGACGATTTGATGCCTCCCGAGAAGTCGCATCGCACGCTGACGGCGGCACAGAAGGAGACCTTAAAACACTGGGTCGCGTCCGGCGCGGAGTATCAAGCGCACTGGGCCTACCAGACGCCGGTGCGCCCGGCGGTTCCAGCGGTGAAGAACAAGCCGTGGGCGCGCAATGACCTCGACCGTTTCGTGCTCGCGAAGCTGGAGCAGGAAGAATTCAAGCCGTCGCCCGAGGCGGATCGCGCCACGCTCATCCGCCGGCTCTCCATTGATCTCGTGGGCCTCCCGCCGACGCCGGAGGAAGTGGACGCCTTCCTCGCGGACCCGCGGCCCGACGCCTACGAGCAGTTGGTGGAGCGGCTGCTGGCCTCGCCGCATTACGGCGAGCGGCTGGCACTGCCGTGGCTGGACGCGGCCCGTTACGCGGACAGCAATGGATTCCAACAGGACGGCGATTCGTTCCAATGGTTGTGGCGCGACTGGCTGGTGCGCGCGTTGAACGCGGACGTGCCGTTCGATCAATTTTCCATCGAGCAGCTCGCGGGTGACTTGCTGCCCAAGGCCACGCCGGAGCAAAAGCTGGCCACGGCTTTCAATCGCAATCACTTGCTCAATGGCGAGGGCGGAGCCATCGCGGAAGAGCAACGTTTCGTCGCCATGTTCGACCGCGTGGACACCACGGCGACGACCTGGCTCGGCCTCACGATGGCCTGCGCGCAATGCCACGACCACAAATACGATCCGATGACGCAGCGCGATTACTACGGGATGATGGCGTTGTTCAA
>VHDF01000017.1 GCA_016871495.1 Verrucomicrobiota bacterium
ACGGGTTCGGTGGTGAACCCCACGTCATGGACGTCCAATCCCAGAGGATGGCCTAGTCCGTGCATGAAATAGCGTTTGAACGCCGGCTGTTCGGGCGATTGTTTACGGATGTCGGAGGCGGTGATGAGGCCGAGGTCGAGGAGTTCCTTTTCCATGTGTTGTTCAGCGTTTTTTTGCCATTCCTTGATTTTTCGGCCGGGGCGCAGGTCATCGATCGCGGTGCGCAGCACTCGGAGGACAGCGCGATAGACCTTTTTCTGGCGCGGGGTGAAACGGCCGGAGACTGGGATGGTGCGGGTCATGTCGGCGTTGTAATTCGCGTAGCACGCGCCGACGTCGAGCAGGAGCAATTCGCCTTTCCGGCAGGGGGCGGAATTGTCGTTGTAGTGCAGCGCGCAGGCGTTGGCGCCCGTGGCGATGATGGGGTTGTAGGCGAAGCCTGCCCGGTTTCGAATGAACTCGTGGGCGAATTCCGCTTCCACCTCAAATTCCATGACGCCAGGGCGGGTGAACTTGAGCACGCGAAGAACGGCGGCACGGGTGACATCGCACGCTCTTTGCAAGAGAGCCATTTCGGCCGCGGATTTTTCGATGCGCAAGGCATGCATCAAACGGGCGAGCCGCAGGTATTGATGGAGGGGGTGGCGTCGTCGGCACTCGTCGATGAAGCGGGCATCGCGGGATTGGACTTCGACGACGGCGCGGCGGTGCTCGTTGCTGTTGAGATAGACGCCTTCGGCCTCGCACATCAGGCGATGGAGGAGGGAGGGAAAGGCGGAAAGCCACTGGATGTTGCGGATGCCGGTCGCCTTGCGGGCATCCTCCCGGGTGAGTTTACGGCCTTCCCAGAGTTGCACCTGCGGGGTCGGTTCGCGCAAGAAGAGGATTTCACGCTGCGTGGGATCGTCGGCGTCGGGGAAGAGCAGGAGGATGGATTCCTCTTGATCGACTCCGGACAGGTAGAACAGGTCGGAACTCTGTTTCAGGGGCAGGGTGCCGTCGGCGTTGGTGGGGAGGATGTCGTTGGAGTGCACCACCGCGAGGCTTCGGGGGGACATGAGGGCGGCCAGCCGCCGCCGGTTTTGGACGAAAAGCTGGGGGTCGATTGGATCGTAGCGCATGGAAGGAGTGATCGTTGTCGGTTTGGAGAGGGAATTCAATCCCGGTGCATCAGCAAAAAATAGGCTCGCTTGCATCCGGGGCCGGGATAGCTTCCGGCATCCCTATGAAACCCATTTCATTCCAGTCCCGGTTCCGGCCTGGATCTGGTTTTACCCTCATCGAACTCCTGGTGGTGATCGCGATCATCGCCATTTTGGCGGGCATGCTGCTGCCTGCCCTGTCGAAGGCGAAGACCAAAGCCCATTCGATCAAGTGTGCCGGCAATCTGAAACAGATCGGGCTGGCGAACTACATGTATTTCTCGGACACCGGAAAGCCCGTGAATTATGACAATTGGCCGGACCTCTGGATGCTGCGTCTTCGCAGTCATTACGCCGCCATCGACCAAGTGAGGTATTGTCCCACCGCTCCCGAGCGAACCGACGCCCAGTTGCGTCGGGACCGTGGGGCGAGCGGGACGGCGGTCAGGGCATGGCTGGTGGATGGGGGACGCACCAATTACCAGGGCAGCTATGCCATCAACGGTTATCTTTATACGGACAGCCCCTATGGGGAGAAGAAAGACATGTTCCGGAATGAGAGCGACATCCAGCAGCCGTCGAAGACCCCTTATTTCGCGGACTCGATTTGGGTGGATGCCTGGCCGACGATGAGCGGACCTCCGGCGCGGAATTTGTTCACGGGCGATGATTTTGCCGAAGGGGGGATTTCCCGCATGGCGATTCCTCGTCACGCGTTTCCAGCGAGCCAGGCTCCGAAGAACTTTGACCGCAAGAACAAGCTTCCCGGCTCGATTAATCTGTCCTTCGCAGACAATCACGTTGAGACGGTGCCTTTGGAGAATCTGTGGAATCTCTACTGGCACAAGAATTGGGAACCGCCCGCGAAACGCCCCGGACGTTGAAATCCGATTCCTTTGATTTCGAGGATTCCACGATGAAGCGCCGTCAATTTCTTGGCGCTGCCGTCGGTGGAGCGGCCGCGCTTGGTTCCGACCTTTCGGGGCTTGCGCAAGGCGCTGTTGCGCCTGTTGCGAGACGCATTCCCATTGGGTTTCTCGGAGCCGTGCATAGTCACGGTTTGCCAAAACTCCGGCTGGCTTCAAAATCGCCTGACTGGGAGGTGGTGGGCGTGGCGGAGCAGGATGCGGCGACGCGGATGGCGTGCGAGAAGCTCGGCGTCCCGCTCCTGAACCAGGCGGAAGTGATCGAACGTTCGGAAGTCATCACGGTGGAGTCCGCGGTGCCCGATCATGCCCGGCACGCTTTGCTGGCCTTGAAGGCGGGCAGGCATGTGCATGTCGAGAAGCCTCCGGCGGAGACCTTGGAGGAGATGCGCGAGATGATTCGGCTCGCCCAGCAGGCCAGGCGGGTATTCCAGCCCGGCTATATGTGGCGGAACAATCCGGCCTTTCAAAAGATTTTTGAAGCGGCGCGCGCGGGCTGGCTGGGTTCCATTTATTCCATTCGAGCCCACATGAGCAACGCGGCCTCGCCGGGTCAGCGGCGGGAATGGGGCCAGTTCAAGGGCGGTTCGATGTTTGAGCTCGGTGTGCACATGCTGGATCCCATCGCGCGCCTCCTGGGGAAGCCCGTCAAGGTCACACCCTTCCTGCGGACGGATCACCCGGTTCAGGACGCGTTTCGCGACAACAATGTCGCGGTGCTTGAGTTTGAGCGAGGGGTGGCGGTCCTGTTGAACAACTCCTTGCAATCATCAAGATTACCCGTCCGATCTTTCGAGGTGCTGGGCACTGGGGGTTCGGCTTCGATCCGGCCCATCGAGCCGCCGGTGCTGGAAATCGACTTGGCGCAGGCTGCAGGCCCGTATCAGGCGGGGCCGCAATCGGTGCCCCTTCCGCGTTACGAGCGTTACGTCGATGACTTGGCGGAACTGGCCCGCGCCGTGCGGGGCGAGCGGCCTTTGGGCGTGACCCTTGAGGAGGAATCGCTCGTCCAGGAGGTCATCCTCATGGCGTGCGGGATGGCGACCTAGCCGCGCTGGCAAGCCGTTTTCAGGTGGAGGTTGCCCGAAGTTTCTGAGCTTCATGTCCGCACTCAAGCATATCGAACTGAGGCTGCGCACCGTGGATCAGTTGTTCAACACGATGGATCCCTCGCCGTTTCATGAGCGGGATTTAGACGATGACGCGGCGGATTTCATCCTGAGCTGGGCACAGGAGTTTCCGCGGCATGAGCCGGTGGATTTGATTGTGCATTTGGAGGAAGCGCCGAAAGAAGCCGGAACGAGGTCCACCTTGGGGGATGCGGTGCATCATTATTTCGCGTATCGCGCGAATCTGAACGATCTGGAGTTCAAACGATTGTTGAAACACGGCCGCATGAGTTTGATGGTGGGTTTGTTCTTCCTGGTCTCGTGCTTCGCCGGGATTGAGTTCGCCTCCGCTTGGGCGGAGTCCACCGTCGGGAGTTTTTTCAAGGAGGGGTTGACCATCGCGGGTTGGGTGGCGATGTGGCGTCCGCTGGAGATCTATCTTTATGAGTGGTGGCCGCTGCGCCGGAAGGGAATCATATTGCGAAAGCTGAGCCGGATGCCCGTGGAAGTTCGCGTGCCGGAGACTGCTCGTCCGCATGGCGAACGGGGTGGGACCCGTCAAACAGGCTAGGAACGCACCGCAATGGGGGCCCCGATTCCGGAGATCTTCGCGGGGATGAGCAGTGCCATCGCACTCTGGCAATGGGGCACGGCGGCCCGATTCCCGCTGCACGTCCGCACCCGTCCGGGACAAAGTCCTGGCGTTACCGTTTTCAAGCCCTTGCGAGGGGCGGACGAGCGAACGGCGGAATGCCTGCGTTCCTGGTTCGAGCAGCGGTATGGTGGAGTCGTGCAATTGCTTTTCGGAGCGAGGTCGGAGTCAGATCCGGTTCGCGAGGTGGTGATGGGGTTGATGAGGGAGTTTCCGGAGGTTCACGCCGAGTGGGTCACGTGCGGCGAGGACTGGGGGACGAACGGGAAGATTTCGAGTCTGGCGCAAATGGAGGCTCGCGCGCTTCACCCTTTTTGGGTGGTGAGCGACGCGGACGTATGGGCTCCGCCGGATCTGCTGGAGCAACTCGCGGCGAGGCTGAATCTCGCCGCGCCGGTGGTGTGGACCTGCTTGTATCGGTTGCAACCGGGAAGCAGCGGTGCTTCGCGCTGGGAAGCGTTCGTGGCCAATACCGATTTCTGGAGCCAAGTTTTGCAGGCCAGGGATCTGCGGCCGCTTGATTTTGCCTTGGGGGCGGTCATGGCGATGCCCCGGCACGTGGCGGGACGGTGCGGAGGCTTCCGGGCGTTCTCGGATTATTTGGCGGACGACTACCAGCTTGGTCAGCGATTGGTGCGGTCGGGTGGTGCGGTCGAGTTGTGTCCGGTGGTTGTGGAATGCCGGGGGGGCCGGTTGGGGTGGGCCTCGGCCTGGCGGCATCAGTTGAGGTGGGCGCGAACGATTCGCGTGTGCAAACCGGTTCAATACTTCTTGTGTTTGCTCGCCAACACGACGCTTTGGCTTCTGGTGTGGATGGCGAGTCATTCCGGGGGAGGCGTGGTTGCGACCGGCCTGGCGCTGTTGATGTTGCGGGGCCTGGGTGCATTGGATTTGGAGGCGAGGCTGGGGCTGGGAAAAGTTCGTTGGTTCGACTGCTGGAAGGTTTGGGCGAAAGATCTGGCTCAGGCTGGGGTCTGGCTGGCTGCCCATTGCGGGAGGACCGTGGAATGGGGCGGGGAACGATTCGTGGTGGCGGCGGACGGCTCGATGCGGAGGGAACATTCGGGCAGTGGGGGCGGGGGCATCACCTTGACGCGGTCCCGTGCCTCGCGCTAGGTTCGCGACCATGAATCGATGGTTGTTCCTGGCGTTCTTCGCCGTTCTGCTGGCTTTTCCGATGACGTGTCCGGCACCTTTGACTTACCGGCCCGGGGAGGGATGGGTTTACGAGTCCGTCGGCGGCGGTGGCAAATGGGTGCGCACGCGGGCGAAGGATCAGTTGGAGGTGGCGCAAGCGGCCTACGACAAGGGGGATTATGGAACGTCGCTGAAAGCGGCGCGCCGCACGGTCAAGGTGTGGCCGCTTTCGGACTACGCCCCCAAAGCGCAATTCCTCCTCGGCCAGACCTATGAGAAGAAGCACCAGGACGAACTGGCGTTCAAGGCGTATCAGACGCTCTTGGAGAAGTATCCGAAGCTGGACAATTTTGAGGAGGTGGTGGCGCGGCAGTATGAAATCGCGAATCGATTCCTGGGCGGGCAGTGGTTCAAGCTTTGGGGGTACGTTCCGTTTTTTCCGAACATGGACAAGACCGCCGACATGTATGAAAAGGTGATTCGCAACGGGCCTTTCACCGAAACGGCACCGCAGGCGCAGATGAAGATCGGGTCCGCTCGCGAAAAGCAGGCGGATTTTCCTCTGGCTGTGAAAGCCTATGAACGCGCTGCCGATCGCTATCACGATCAGCAAACGGTGGCCTCGGACGCGCTCTACAAGTCTGGACTGGCGTATCACAAACAAACTTTGAAGGCGGAGTACGACCAGGGCACCGCCGAGAAGGCCATGTCCGCTTTCGGCGATTTTACGGCCCTTTATCCTGAGGATCCCCGAGTGCCGGACGCGCGCAAGAAGATCTCCAACTTGAAGTCGGAACAAGCGCGCGGCAGTTACGAGATCGCCCGATTCTACGAAAAGAAGAAACGCTGGGATGGGGCGCTGGTTTATTACAGCGACGTGGTGGAGATTGATCCCGATTCGAAATTCGCCGAGGAAGCGCGGAAGAAAATCGAGCAACTGCGGCTCAAGGTCCAGAACCGGCCGGTTCCCGATCCGGTTCAGCCCGATCCGGCGGCCGCGGTCCAACCTGCCCCGAAGGCCAATCCGTGAGCAGAGCTGTCATCTGGATTTGGAGCCTGGCCTTGCTCGGCGGGTTCGGTTGGGGATGCGCCGGGTATCGCGTCGGGCCCACCAACGGCGTTCCCGCCGGCTCGCGTTCGGTCCAGGTTCATCCTTTCCTGAACAAGACACGCGAACCGCGACTGACGGATGCGGTCACCGGGGCCCTGCGCAAGCAATTGCAGAAGGATGGGACTTATCGACTCGAGACCCGGGGGCCCGGGGACATTGTGGTGACCGGCTTCATCTCGAAATTCGATCGCTCAGGGGTGACGTTTCAGCCTCGCGACGTGCAGACCGTCCGCGATTTCAGCATGGCCATCGTGGCGGTGGTCTCAGCCCAGGATCGCGGGACGGGCAAGTTTCTCTTTGAGAATCAGGAAGTCGAGGGGCGCACCACATTGAGAGTGGGGGCGGACCTGTCGAGCGCAGAACGCCAAGCGGTGCCCCTGATGGCTGAAGAATTGGCCCGGCGTGTGACGTCCCTCATCGCCGAGGGGACTTGGTAGCGTTCTTCCGAAGGAGGGGCCGAGATTCCATGGCGGGATGGAGGAGCCTTATTTGGAGGCGGCCATTTGCTCCACCTGGGCGAGGGCATCAAAGGACTCCAAGGCGAGGCATTGCATGGCGGTTTCGTTGAGACCCAAAGCTTCAGGGACTTCTTCGTGGGCGCGCACGGCAAAGGAAGACCAACCGGGGGTCGAGCCCGCACCATGTGCGAGAACATTCGCCACGTGAATGACGGAGGACAGTTTGGGGTGTGGATGGATGACGGGCGCGTGGTGGTTCGCCACCGCTTCGATGACGATCTCAGGCAGCTTCCATAGCTGCAGCAAGTGAGCGCCTACCTCTGCGTGGTCCGTTTTCAGCACGGCACGCTCAGCTTCGAGCAGGGAGAGGCCCTGGCCTTCGATGATCTTCTGGATCGCCTCCTTGGTTTTGTTGTCCAGCGCCTGGTTCATCAGGATTTTGCCGATGTCGTGGATCAGCCCAGCCGTGTAGGCGACAGAGGGTTCGAAGTTGGAGCGGGGCATGGCTTCGATCACCTTCGAGGTCAGTGTGCCGGCCAGCAGGGAATGTTTCCAAAGATCCTGTCCGTCGATCGCGTAGCCTCCAAGTTTTCGGGTCAATGAGGGTCCGAAGCTCAAGGCCAGGACGAGGCGATAGATCACCTGGGAACCAAGGTAGAGGACGGCTTGATCCAAAGATCCGACCTGGCTGGAGAGTCCGTAGGCGGGGCTGTTGCAAGTGGCGAGCAGTTTGCAGCACAACACGGGATCCTTGCGCACGACGGCGAGGATTTCGTCGTTGTCCACCTCGCTGCGATTGAGAAAGTCGAGCAGTTTGACCACTGCAGGGGAAGGAGCGGTCAGCTTCTCGGCCCTCTCGATAAGACTCCTTGGGTTCATATTTTCGAGGGGGGTTTGCCTGGGACATCGAGGAGGAGTTCGCCGGTGGCGAGGTCGAGTCGCAAGGTACGGCTGTCTCGCCCGCCGATGATTCTGGCAGAGGGGATGACACCGTCTCGGGAAAGCTGGGCAAGGGCCTGGTCGGTATTTCGTTGTTCGATATTGAAGACCTTCTTTTCGTCGAGGAATTGAGCTCCTCCGGCCAGTTTGACCGTGAGCCGGCTCTTGACGCCGCCGAGGGAATAGACGGCTTGGAAGAGGGCGGGCAGCCCGGTGTCCACGAACATGTGGGGTTTGATCAGGGCGCGGGCGGGATTGATGGTGGAATCGGGCAGCATGGCGTGGAGCATGCCTCCGACCTTCCTCACCGGATCGTAGATGACGATACCAACGCAGGAACCGAGGGAGTAGGTGACCAACTGGGCGGAGACGTCGTTGCTCGCGATCATGTCGGCCATGCCCACCACGAGGGCTTTGCGCGCGGGCTTGGCGACCCATTTCATCGGAGCCGTGGATGGAGTGCCCGGCATTCTAATACTTTCTATCCGCGAGATGAAGTTCGAATTGAGTGTAGGGTGCATCGGTAGGAACTTGCTGATCCTTTACGAATTTTCGCGCGATTTTTCATCAAACGCAGCCCAGGAACACCGATAAGACCATCGAGCCCTCGCGTGGTTGGCACCTTTGAGCCTGGAAACGGCCATGGATCAGCATCGATGGATCACCTGTGGATCCACCTCAAATTTCGGCAGGCCTCTGAAGCTCAAGCCTTTGCGCATCTTCGACACGCTCAACAGCTCCGTTTAGGTTGAAACGGATCCGGCGGGAAGTCAGACCTTGGGAGGGCACGAGTTGGCGGTGCATCCAGAGTTTGTCGTTGACCGGGTTGTCTTGGTAACGCAGACAGCCCTGTCTGCTGTGGCGCAGGCTGCCCAGCCTGCGGGGCGACGAAGGGAACCAGGCGCGTGGAGAGCATCGAAGGGCCTCGTCCCTCACCCGCCGGGCCGACTGGCAGTCGGCGATACGGCAGGCTGGGCAGCCTGCGCCACACTACACACAACTTCGGGATGCACGGACGAGTTGGAGCCTCGCGCTTTACTTGGAAAGACCAAGGACGTTCTGCATCGAGTAGAGGCCGGGTTTTTGCCGCACGACCCAGAGGGCGGCTCGGAGCGCGCCGTGGGCAAAGGTGTCGCGGCTCGAGGCTTTGTGGGTGAGTTCGAGCCGTTCGCCGTTGGCGGCAAAGATGACGGTGTGATCTCCCACCACGTCACCGCCGCGGAGGGAGTGCATGCCGATTTCCTCCGATGTGCGTTCACCGACGATGCCGTGCCGGCCGTGGCGGGCGACGTTTTTGAGCTGGGATTGTCGGACGGAGGCGAGGATCTCGCCCAAGGTTTCGGCGGTGCCGCTCGGCGCGTCCTTTTTGAGCCGATGATGCATTTCGACGACTTCAAGATCGAAATCGGGTCCCAGGATTTCGGCGGCCTGGCGGGTCAGCCAGAAGAGCGTGTTCACACCCGTCGAGTAATTCGAGGCCCAAACCATGGGGATGACAGAGGCAAGATCCTGGATCGATTTTTTGGCGGTTTCGTCATGCCCGGTCGTGCCGATGACCAGGGCTTTGCCGAGCGAGGCGCATTTGAGCGCGACTCCCAGGGTGGCGGAATGGAACGTAAAATCGATCACCACATCCGCGGCGGGAAGGGCCTCATCGAGTGAATCTCCGAGGTCCACCTTTCCCGTGATTTCGGCATCCGGGATTCTGGCGGCGCCTGTGATGAGGGCCTGGCCCATGCGGCCTTTGGAACCGTGGATCAGAATGCGAGTCATACGCCGGGGCTCTTGACAATGCCTGCCGCTCGGAGTGTTTGCACGAGTGATTCGCGATGTTTGGGCGTCATGGGCACGAGAGGAAGTCGGTATTCTTCCGCCAGGAGGCCCATCTCGGCCAGCGCGGCTTTTACCGGGATGGGGTTGGTTTCGAGGAAGAGGTCTTTGAAGACCGGATAGAATTTATGATGAAGCTTGAGGGCGATGGCCGGCTTGCCCAGGGCAAAGGCGCGAACCATGTGGGCCACTTCCCTGGGAATGATGTTGGAGGCTACGCTGATCACGCCGTCGGCGCCCACCGCCATGAAGGGCAGCGTGAGGGAGTCATCCCCGCTGAGGATGACGAAGTCTTTGCCCAGTGAAGCTCGCAACTGACTCACGCGATCGCAACTGCCGCCCGCCTCTTTGATTCCAACGATGTTCACGCTGTCATGGGCCAGCCGGTTGACCGTGTCCACCGCGATTTCGATGCCGCAGCGTCCGGGAATGCTGTAGAGGAGGATCGGGAGCGTGGTGGCGCGCGCGATGGCGTGGAAATGTTGAAAGAGGCCCTCTTGCGTGGGCTTGTTGTAGTAGGGGGCGACCTGCAGAGAAGCGTCGGCGCCGACCGACTGGGCGGCGAGGGTCAGGTGGATGGCTTCTTCCGTGCAATTCGCTCCGGTACCCGCGATGACGCGGATTTTCTTGTGGGCGAACTTGACGGAGAGTTCGATGACCCGGATGTGTTCCTCGACGGAGAGGGTCGGAGATTCTCCGGTGGTGCCGACGGGGACGATGCCCTCCACGCCCTGGCGAATCTGAAACCGGATGAGTTTTTCCAGAGCCGCCTCATCGAGTCGTCCATCTCGGAATGGGGTCGCGAGGGCGGTGTAGGTTCCGTGGAAAGCGCGGGCGGCTGTCATGAGGTATGGGGGACGGTTTGGACTCGAACGGCGGGGTAACTTTGACGGGGTGGAAGGGGACTGGCGAGAGCAGAATTCCCGGAGCTCTGTCAGGTATAGATTTCGGGATGCAGCTCCCCGTGCCCCACCCGGGTGACGGGACCCGTCATGAGGATGTCGTAGTCAGGGCTGATTTCGATCAGGAGCTGGCCGCCGGGCATGTGCACGGTCACGTGTTCGTCCACGAGACCAAGCTTTTTCGCGACGGCGGCGGATGCGCTGCTGCTGCTGCCGGAGGCGAGAGTGTAGCCGGCGCCGCGTTCCCAAATCTCGATCCGGATGTTACGGCGGTCGAGGATTTGGAGGAACTGGACATTCGTTCGTTTGGGGAAAAGGGAGTGAGTTTCGAGCCCGGGACCGTACTGGCGGGCGAGCGATTCGTTCACTTCGGGCAGAGGGATGACACAATGGGGGTTGCCCACGGTGGCGGCGCAGAACGTGAACGTGCGTCCCTGGACCGGGATGGATTCTTGCAGGACCTCGCGCGATGGGCCGGCCACGGGGATGAGGTCGCTTTGGAAACTCACGCGGCCCATTTCGACCCGCACTTCGCGGCCTTGCTGGCTGACGGTGGATCGAACGCGTCCACCCAGGGTATCGAGCGTGAATTCCTCGCCTCCGACCCGGCCCGTGTCGAAGAGGTAACGCGAAAAAATGCGAATGCCGTTGCCGCTTTTCTCGGCTTCGCTTCCGTCTGGATTGAAAATGCGGAGGCCGAAGTCAGCCTGGGTGGAAGGGAGCGGTCCCAGCAGGATGCCGTCGGAACCGATGCCAAAATGGCGATGGCAGATGCGAACGATTTCGGCGGGCGTGAGTTCCGCGCTCCCTTGGGAGGGGTCGATGACCAGGTAGTCGTTCCCCAGCGCATGGTACTTGCTGAATATCATGGGCGTGAAAACCTAAGGATTGGCGGCCAAGTTGCAATCTTGAAACCGGGTTGACAGCCGTGTATCCCGATGTTGTTGGTAGGGCGAGCCTGTCCCAGGCCGCCGCCCACTGGATGCAAAACATCATGCTCCGGCGGCGCGCCGGGACGGACGCGCCCTACCTGCATCACCGGCAACATCGGGATGCACCGGGTTGACCGGGACCTCAATTCCACCACGAGGAATAGACTGGGCTCACGTCGATGAGTCCTCCCGCGAAGTAGGAGTTGGGAGCCATCGAAAAGCGTTTGAGTTCGGGATTCCATCGCAAGGAAAGGGGTTCGCGAGGTTGGTTGGGGTCGTAAGCGAGGATGGCTTCCAAGCGTCCATCTTTTTCGACCCTTTGGTAGGCGAGGACGGCGTGATTGATGGTGAGGGCGGGGAATTTCAGGATATGAAGAGCCACGAGTTCTTGCCGGGCGAGGCGGAGGGTTAGTTTTCGCGCCGTTCGCTCCTGCTGCCGTCCGGTAAAGGGGAAGACCATGCGCCAATGGCCGCGTTGCAGGTATTTTCGCCAGGCGCCTCCGCAGACGGATCGGACCTGTTCAGGGCAGGCGGCGCTGAAATCATGGAACCCGGCAAAACCGGGGACCTCGATGGTTTTGGAACTCGAAGCGCATGGGCGAGTCGCGCGCGGAGAGCGCGATCGAACGCGGCGCAGGATGTCCCCGGCTTCTTTCGGCGTGGGGGCGGGGGCGTCGGGGTTGAAGCGTGCGTGTCGATGAAAGAGCAGGGTCAGCCGGGCGAGGGCGTCCCGAGCGAGAACAAAGTCTTTCGCCGAGAGCCATCCGGGAGCGAACCAGGATCCGAGGAGGACAACCAGCCAAGCCGCTCGCGCTCGTTTGGAGATCCACATGGTTCGCTTCTTGCCGGCAAGACTAGGGGTGGGATAGCAAAGGCGCAATGCTCTACGAACGATGGTTGGAGACGGTTGACCGCCAGCGGTCAAAACTGGCGCTCATGGAATTCGGCACCGGACAGAGCTGGACGTTTGAAGCATTACAAACGGAGTGTGAGCAGTGCGTGAGGGAAGGTGTGCAGGAAGGGTCTTTGGCGTCCGCGACTGGAGGCGGGTTGGAATTCGTCCTGGGGGTGCTGAGGGGGTGGCGGCTGGGAATTCCGGTGTGTCCGTTGGAAAGGGGCCAAGCGGCGCCGCTGGGAATGCTCGCTCCGAAGGGAACGGCTCATGTGAAATCCACCTCCGCGACGACTTCCTCGGCACGTTGGGTATGCTTTACGGAGGCTCAACTGGCGGCGGATGTCGACGCTTTGGTGCCGGCGATGGGCTTGAGAGGTGACGCGCCGAACTTGGCGGTCATTTCAATGGCGCATTCCTATGGTTTCTCGAATTTGGTGATGCCGTTGCTTCTGCATGGCGTTCCACTGGTGACGGGCGTGGAGAGGCTGCCGGGCGCGCTCGCCCGGGCGTCGGCTTGTTTCGAAGCGGTGACGTTGCCGGCGGTGCCGGCGCTCTGGTCGGCGTGGCACACGGCGGGGGCGATTCCTGGAAACGCGCGAGTGGCCATCAGCGCCGGGGCGCCCTTGCCTCTTCCGCTCGATGAGGATGTCTTTCGCCAATACGGGCTGAAAATCCACAATTTCTACGGTTCCACCGAGTGCGGTGGCATTGCCTACGACGATTCCCAGCGACCGCGCGAGGATCCATGGGTGGTGGGACGGGCTTTGCCCGGACGGACGCTGTCGATGGGCGAGGCTGGGAACTTGGTGGTGGAAGGAGCGAGTGTGGGGCTGGGTTATTGGCCTGAAGCGCCATCCGCCATGGGGATGGGCCGATTTGAGACGAGCGATGCTGTGCGTTTGGAACAAGGCATCGTGCGCTGGCTGGGGAGGCTCAACGACACCATCAATGTGGCAGGCCGCAAGCTGCATCCGGAGGTCGTGGAACGGGTGCTGGCGGGATGTCCGGACGTGCGGGAGGTCGCCGTGTTTGGGGTGACGTCCCTGCATGCATCGCGTGGGGATGAGGTTGTGGCGTGCTGGGCAGGGGGTGAAGGAAGCGATGAACTTCGGATCAAGGATCATGCCACCCGCCAACTGGAGGACTGGCAGGTGCCACGCCACTGGGTCAGAGTCGGGCGATTGCCCGTGAACGAGCGGGGAAAGATATCCCGGAGCGAACTTCGAGCGCGTTGGCAGCGTGGGGAAAGTCTGGAGGATTGAGCGATGGCGCGTTTCGGAATTCGGCCAGGATTATTCCAATGCAAGCCGGCCCCAGTCCTCGGGTCGCCCCATCACTCCCGGGCGGGGCGCCCAGGCGATGCGGGATTCATTGATGTTTTCTCCGACGGCGGCGTCGCGCTTGTCGCCATCATAAATGATGATGTTGAATCCGAGCTCCTTCTGGCCTTTCTTCAATCCGATTTCGGAAAAAGGAATGACCGCGCGAACCCGATAGCCGTTGGGAGTGCGCGAGGAGGCGATGCGAGTTTCAGGCGCGGTTTCTTCCACCGGTCCCTGGCTGGCATCTGCGTCGCGGGCGGCGCGGACGCGTCCGGTGAGATCGAAGGGGAAGATGCCAAGCTTGTAGCAGCCCAGCGTGTGCTCGGAGCCGGGCCGGGGATCGAGGCAGACTTCCACGGAGTCTGTCCGCCAATGCCCGCGAATGTCATTCGGCGCGATGTTCGTCACCACCACGTCATCTGTCACTTCGACATCGATCCAGAGACGGCGTCCGTCATGGGCCAGGCGCACGCGGGAGCTGCTATCGGCCTCGCCATCGGTCTTGCCTTGCGCCAGTTGTTTCGAGGTGATGGCCAGACGGGCGGTCTGGAACGCGGGTTCGGGATCGAGATCGATGGATAAGGGCCGCCGATGCTTGGGCACACGGGCGGACGGGACAGGGTGAGCGATGGCCGAGACGTTGGTGCTCCATTCGGCGGAGGACCAGGAGGCGGTGAGGGTGGCGTCCGCGGTCGTTCCAGGTGGAGCGATGACTTGGAACGAGGCGGTCTGCTTTTGTCCGGCGGGCAGGGTTAGGTTGGACGAACGGGGACGGACTTGCCATCCCGAAGGAACCTTCATCTCGAGTGTTCCACGCAGGGGCTGTGGCCACGGGTGGGAGACTGAAATCTTGACTTCGGACGGTGTGCCTTCGATTACCGGAAGATCGGCTTGGTAACGTTGCGTCCAGTGCTCGAGGCGGTGGCGCCGAGTCCAAGCCTGGTATCGTTGAAAGGCCGGGCGGGGAACGAACTGGAAGTCGAAGGATGGCGCCGGAGGTTGAGCCAGGGCGTGTTTGGAATGCAGCAAAGAGTCGGCGGCGGGCAGGCCTTGAAGCAAATCATCGCGCAACTCCTCGGAGGGAACCCAGGTTTTGACCAGGGCGAAGCGTTGAGGCCTTTGCAGCCAGGGGGCATTGACCATGGCGCCAAACCCTTGGGAGCGATGCTGGGACAGCGCGTTTCCGGCGATCTGGGCGGGAGTGAGTTCGTTCGGTAATCGATGCGTGACCTCGAGGGTGACTCCAGGCTCGCCCGCGCCGGAATAGAAAAGCCGCCGAGGCTGCCACGGCCTGAGTCCCTCCTTTGAGAGTTGCAGCGAAAACCGCGAGGCATCGGCCGCGGCGTCGAAGGCTTCCGTCGCCAGAATGCCAGCCGCCTGATGATGTCCGTGCTGGCCGGGAGTCGGGGCCGGATTCATCGTGAGGATGATTTCCGGACGGAAGAGACGGATCAAACGAACCAGGCGTTCCAGGCTGATTTCAAGTCCCCATTTCTCCAGCGTGGCGGCGGCGCTTTCGGTGTAGGCCCAATCGAGCTGGTCGAGGAAGCGGACGTGGCGAACTCCAAGCCTTTGGAGGCACTGTTGCAATTCGGCTTCGCGCAAGGCGCCGAGAGCGGGCCCGGCGTGGGTCCCCACCATGTTTCCGCCGCCTTCGCCGCGCGTGCAATAAACGTGGGCGATGCGGGCGGATCTTCCCCAGGCATAGTGAGCCAGGGTGGCGGCCATGCCTGTTTCGTCATCGGGATGCGCGAACACGGCCAGGATATCGGTCTTCAGCATGTTCTCACCCTGCTCGCCGGCCGAGGCGTGAGGCAGACAAGCCAGGCCAAGAATCAGTCCAAGGATGGCGCGGGAAAGCATGCAAACTTCTGTCCTGAACCGAGGCCGTTGTCGAGTCGTGAGGGATGAGTCGAGGCGTTTGGAGGACCCTCCCAGACCGTGGGGCCGGAAAAGAAATGCGGACGGGCGCCGGGGCTCGTGGGAGTCCGGACTTGATCCGAAAATCGCTTGATCCCTTGTCGCTTTCCACGCAGTTTTTCGCCTCTCGAAAACAGTCGGCCCGAAAGGCCTTGCATCCCATGAAGCGATTCGCAATGTCCATGGCCCTCGCGGCTTCTCTTGAATCGATGACCGGCAGGAAGCGGCGGGCGGCCGGGCGTTGAACAGCATTTTGATGTGAAGATTCCGCCGCAAACGTTTTTCAACTTTTGCGCTGGGCATGTCTCCCTGCTCCGGGCCTTGGTGGAGCGGGAGGGCGAGATCAGCGAAGCGGAGGCGCGCCGCTTGATCCGGGCGCACGCCTCCGAAGCGGAGGAACTGCCGGAAACGACCTGGAGGAGGCTGCGGGAATTGCAAATCCTGGTGCCGGTCGAGGCGGGCAGTGATTTTCATTATCTGGCGGATCCGGTGCGCCGGCTTCTGAACTATCTTTTCGACGAGGCCCAGGCGGCGACACCGGAGATGATCCGGGGTTACATTCAATCGTTGGAGGCTTTGGGCAAGCAGTTGTCGCGCGCCATTGATCAGGACGACATGGCGATGGTGCAGATCGCGCTTGGGGAAATGCAGATTGCGCTGCGGCGGATCTTCGCGGATTTGGACGAAACCCACCGCTCGATTTTAGCGGAGGTGGGCCGGTTCAAGACCCAGCGGCATTCGATCTCCGTGCGGGACAAATTCAGGCGCATTGTCCATTGGATGGAACGATACGTCGATCCCATGGTGGAAATCGTTCGGGCTGATGGCCCGTTGCGGGCGACCTTCGAAGAGACAGAACGGCTCTTATTGAAGGCCCGCCAGCACGGATTGTTCAACGATCTGCCGGCCTTGGAGAGAAACATCCGGCAGTTGCGCCAAGTGTCCCGCCACGCCTTGAGAGTCTTTCAGCAGTGCCGGAGAGAATTGCAGCCTCTGTATGAGTCGTTGCGCCGATCTTCGTTCATGGCGGAGGGGGCGGCCCTGGCTCTTGAGCGACTGCAGCGGGAGGGCCTGGCCGGATGGGCTGACCGGCATGCGGTCCGCGTCACCTCGTTGCGCTGGCAGTACGTGCCCTCCGACCGCGCGTTGTCCCGGGCGGTGCGTAATGTGGCCTTGCATCCACCCGAGCCTCCGCCGGTCCTGGAGCTGAATGCCGGGCAGGCTGCTCCGCCCGGTTATCTCCGTTTGCTTTGGCTTGAGTCGCTCTCGGAAGCCGCCCGGGCGGAGTCGCCCATCGAGGACCTGTTGAGGTGGGTCATGAGCCGGCATCCCGAGCGGGATCTGGCCGACGCGCTGGCCGGTTTCACGAAACTGGTGTTTCATCCGGATTTCCAGGCTGAATTTCGAGGGGGAGAAGTCCAACATTACGTGGCGCCCGCGGGAACTCTCGCGGCTAGTCCGGTTCGATTGACACGCGTATGAACTCGTTGCCGCATTTGCAGGAAATCTTCGACCGATTGCGCCGGGGCGGCCACTTGTCGCCGGAGGACGAGCCCGCGTTTTCCGCGCTGTCCGCCGAGGTTGACGCCTACACCCGTTACTTCGAACCGCTGGGGTTGAAACTGGTGCGCCATCCCCGCGAATTTTTCTATTTCGAGCCCGAGGGTTCGGAAGGTTTGGCGGAAACTTTGCCGCGCATCGCCATCTTCAGCTACATTCTGGTCGATCACGCAGCCAACAGTGGTTTGCCGGTGGAGGAGTATCTGTTGAGCCAGCCCTTCCTCATTTCCAAGCTGCCCCATTTTTCTTTGGACCGTTATGTCTCGCTCCTGCGGCAGGTCGAGATTGAGGACGCGCAGGGGTTGAGGCTCGTCTTGAAGAGCATGGAGCGCATCGGTTGGGTGAAGTTCCTGGGAGAAGACGAGTTCAAGTTGCTGCGTCCCTTCCATCGCCTGCTGGATCAATGTCTGGCGCTCTCGGAGGAACTCGCGACGGCGACGGCCGCCGCGCCTTCCCGAGAAGGTTCACCCGAATCACCCACGCTCGAATAAGGCAGCTCATGGCGAATGGACCCAAAAAACTGATCGTGATCCGGGCGGGCGTGTGCGATTACGCCGAGGTTGAGCTGCGCGGGACTTTGCAGATCGTGGGACCGAACAATACCGGCAAAACGACCCTGATCAACACGCTGCAATTCCTCTATTTGGACGATCGGCGGCACATGGACTTCGGTACTTACACGCCGGAACAAACGCGAGATTATTACTTTCCCGGTCCCTTCAGTTACGTTTTGTTCGAGTGCCAGGGCACCCGGGGTGATTTGGTGCTGGGCTGGCGGGGGCAGAGCCGCGCGGCGGGCGGTGAGCCGGAGCGGTTCATGTATGAAGGCCCCTATGATTCGCTGGATTTTCTCACGGAACAGGGCGAAGTGCGCGAGGCGAAGGCGGTGAACGCCCGGCTGGCATTGAAGCAATACACCGTCTTGCGATCAGCCCAGGAACACCGCGAACTTTTGTTGCAGTCCACCAAAGGCGAGTCGAAGGGAGAAGGCCTCGTGGTCTTGAGGGACAACGACAAGTATCCCCAGTTTCGCGAGACGTTGAAGAATTTGCTCTGCCTGAGCGCCATCAGCCAGGATCAGATGAAAGGCCGCTTGCTGATGCTGGCGGGGCTTCCGACCGAGCGGTGCGCGCTGGATGTCAGGGAGCTTTTTGGGGACGATTACGAGCGCATCTTGAGGAACAAGCAGAAACTGACGCTCTTCAAGAAACACGAGCCCGAGGTGAAGCGGCTCCTGCAGGCTCAGGCGGCGCGCGATCTGGCTCGTGGAGAGATGGCCTTTGCCTGGGCCGATTTGCGCGAGAAGCGCGTGGCATTTGAAGCCGAACACCAGGCTCAGCGGGAGGCGCTGCGGTTGCGATTCGCGGAGTGTGAGGAGCGATTGCGGGTATGGCAGGCGGAAGCCCAGGATCGCATGGCCGAAGTGCGCCAATTCTCGGAAGCCCGTGGCGCGGCGCAAGCCAGACTGGGCCAGGTTGAGGAGCAGGGCCGCGAGTTTGGGGAGTTCGTCGAGGAATTGGCCCGGGCGTCGCTCAAAAACGCGGAATCCGATGTCCGCCGATTGGAGCATCAATTGGGAGAGGCCGAACGCGAGCAGCGCGACCAGGCCGAGAAGAAGGTTCGGTTCTATCAGGATCTCACGGAAGAACGCCGGCGCAGGCTGTCGCATGAGGGCCGGGCTCTGATGGGGGAATTGCGCCGGGATTTTTCTGAACCGGAGCTGCGCGTGCTGGCGGGTTTGTTCAACCTCGACCTCTTTTCGTTGCCGGTGGGGGATGACGGAGTCCGGATCCTGGACCGGGAATTATGGAAGAACACGCTGCGCAAACTCGCGGCGCGTGTGGAGGGCGGGTGGTACCGTGACGGGATGGTGACGCTGCCGATTCCGGAATCCGCGCACGCGCTGGCCTTGATCGCCGATCCTGCGAGCATGCGCGAGCAGTTGAAGGAGGGAGAATCGATCCTGGCGCGCTGGCGGGGGATTTTGCACGCCATCGTGGAGCGGGAGTCGATGGAAGGTTCATTGCGCGCCCGGCGGAACGAGGCCGAATCCCTTCAAAAGCAACTGTTGCGGTTCGAGCAGTGGCAGCTCGCCCGCGGGGAACTGCCCCGATTTCGCGCCGAATTGGCGAAAGTGGATCAGGCCCTGGCGTCCGCCACCGGACGGTTGTCGCGATTGGAAGACGAGCTGCGCGAGGAACGGTCGCGAGTTCAGCGCATCGAGCGGACCAAGATCGAATCCGAAAGCCGGTTCAACGAGGCAATGGGGAAGTTCAACCAATGCGTGTTTCCGGAGACTTCCGCCAGGACGGTGGCTCCGACGGACCCGATTCCGGACCGGTTCGAGGAGGCGGCGGAGGTTTATTTGCGGCGGCAAGGCTCGCTGGGTTTGATGGAGCGGGAGGTCGAGTCGGGTTTGCGCCAGATTGAGGCCAAGCTGGGAAGCGACTTTTCGGGCGCGGAGGAATCTGAAACGCTGAAGACATTGCGCGAGGAGTTGGAGGCTTTGCCGGAAAGGGAGCAAGCGCTCGGGCGCGACTGGGAGCATCAACTGCACCAACTGCGGGCGACGTTCGATGAGGTGTTGCGATCCTTGGGGGATATCAAGAGCGCCGCCGACCGGCTGAATCGCTCGTTTGCCGCCGTGCAGGTTTCGAATTTGAAGTCCTTGCGGATGGAGGTGGTCGAGCATGCCGAGATCGTGGGAGCGATGCGAAGATTGTCGCAGGTGGATCAGCCCGGGCTGTTCGAGGAGAGCGCGGCCCTGGAGTCCGCGGTGAGCGGGTTCCGCCGCAAGTTCGAGAGCAATCCGCTCCTGCGCTACGACGATCTGTTCGCACTCTCGTTCACGGTGACCGGAGGCGATGGCAAGACGCATCGGTACAGCGACTTTCGCCAGGTGGAGTCCCACGGGACCACCATCACGATCAAAGTGCTGTTTAACCTGGTCGTGCTGCGCAGTTTGTTGCGGGAGGACAGCCATAAGAATCTCCATTGCGAAGTGCCCTTCTTTCTCGACGAGGTTCATTCTCTGGACGGCACGAATCGGCACGCGATTTTGACCATGGCGCGCAAGCTCGGCTTCATTGCCATCACCGCCGCTCCAGATTCCGTGAGCGAGGTGGATGCCCTCTACTTCCTGCAACCTCGCCAGGGTCGTTTCGTGCTGCGACACGCCCATCGCATCGGAGTGAAAACACGATGAATTCGCGGCTGGCCCAGGGACGTTCCAAAATCGAGTCCTTGCTGGCCGCCGGATTTCTTCCCGGCAGAGCCTGTTCTAGGGCTTTTTTTGAGTTGATCCGGCCGCTGGTGGACGCGGGGGTGCTGGTGGAAGAGAGGTCGGGGAGCGGCCGCCGGATGGTGGTTAAGGACGCGCCGCGTTTGCGCGCGTTTTTGGAGCAGCGTTTTCCCGAGCGTCCGGCCACGCCGGTGGCGGCGGGTCGAGTGGCCGCGTTGTCCGAGTTTCGGGATAGCAAGGCCAAGCCGGGTGCTACCCCGGAAATGGTGTTGCTCCGTGTGTGGTCCATGGACCTCTTTCTCTCCCGGTCGGATGGCGCTCAATTTGTGGAGTGGACGAGGCGCCGGCGTGTCGCGTCGATGGTGCTGGAGGAAGCGGGGGAGGTCGGATTGGGCGGGGTGCTGGCGGTGGTGGAAAACCCCGCGGTTTTTCTTGCCGCAGACGTCCTTGGTGAATCGATCATCGCGGACGGAGCCCTCTACGCGGGAGGCAAACTCTCCCGTCGTGTGCTCGGGTGGTTGCGAGGGCAGACGCACCCGCGCTTCTCGGTCTTGCACCTGCCTGATTACGATCCTGCCGGGTTGACGGAGCATCTGCGGCTGAAGAAGGCGTTGGGCGAACGGGCGCGTTTGTGGACGCCCGCGAACTTCGAGGCGTTGTTTGAACGCTTTGGCAACCGGCGATTGCTCATGAAGCGCGGGCAGCAATCGATGCTGGCGGAATTGCGGAAAAGCCAGGATACCGGGGTGAGAAAAGTGGTGTCGCTGATGGATCAATTCAACGCGGGGCTCGAGCAAGAAGCGTTGTTGTTGAGCTGGGTTTAACGCCGAAGACGGATCTTTGCAACCTGCCGGAACCAGGATGGATAGAACGGTCAAGCATGGATGACGGGAACCGGTTCAACCTGGAACCGGACCCGTCAACATGCGGGGACGGATGGAATCCATCGGAGGATGGTTCGAGATTCGGGGGCAGGAAGCCGGCGGTGTGATTTTTGTTAGTTTGCCCACGCAGAGCAGCCTGCCCAACCTGCGAGGGGTTGGGGATGAAGACGCGCATGTTTGGAAATCGACGCGTGTCGAGTCAACGACGTCACGCTCGATCTACGGGCAAGGGAACGGACTGAGGCGGCGGACGCGGTAGAATCGATGGGGGTTTTGGGCGGAAGGTCCCGAGTCCTGAAGGAACGTGGCGGCGCCAAATCGGTTTTGAATTTGGCCGGCCAGGATCCAATGGCCCATGTCACTGGACTGCTCGATATCGTAATCGCCGGGCGGACCCCAAAGATCGAAGCCAAAGTCGACCTTCGACGATACGGGTTGAGATAGAGTGACTTCCGCCGGGTAAAGTCGAACGGCCACCCCTTGTGACTGGTAAGAGTCCAGGTCCCGTTTCAGTCGATACGCGGCCGCTTGTTCACTGACAACCAGCCGGGTGACATTGAGCGGATCAACCCATAATTTCAGCAAATTCGGCAGCTCGGGTCCGATTTCGATTTCGGAATGTTCATTTTCCCAGACATCGGCGACCACGAGTGATGGAAGCCGTCGGCTGGCCCGGATTTTGGAGATCGCGTTGCCCAGCGAGGAGAAGTATTCCAGATATTCGAGCCCGCAGGGAATCGTGGCGTTGGTGAGCCCCGTTTCCATGAAGAAGACGGTCTTCAGCGAGGGCATGCGGGAAAGGGAGGACAGGTCTCTCGCGGGCGTTCGGATCAGGCTCAGGTTGGCAAGTTGCCTTGCAACTCCCTCGGGGAGGTCGAATCTGCCCAAGGCGCAACTTTCGAGGGTTAGAGTGGACAATTTGGAGGCTTGCCTGAGGAATGACCAGTCTCCCCGTGAGTAATCCTGAAGAGTCAGTTGGGTCAATGTCGCGGGCAGCATGGGAATCGCTTGGGGAGCGTCCTGAAGGCTGATAAACAAATTGGTCAGTTGCACCAGAGGTGCGAGCACCTGGGTCAAATTGGAATTGTTTGAAGGCAGCGCAAGCGAGGTCAGCCCGGACAGTTTGCGGAATGCTTCGATGGATTCGAGTCGTGAGATGTTGATGTCCAGATATCGGAGCCGCGGCAATTCTCCCTCGATTTCAAACCGGACCAGCGGATTTCCGCCCGCATGGAGTTCGATCAAACGGGTCATGTAACGGGGAATGACGAGAGAGGAGATTCCGCACTCCCTGACCACGATGTTGGTTGCCGTCGCGAGCGCCAGCGAAAAATCGAAGTGCGGGAGATGAGCTCCCTCTAAGGAAAGGTATTCGAAACTGGGCAACGAGGCCGGCAGATCAAGGCGGTCGAGTCCGGTGAAATCCAACAACAGTTCCTTCAGTTTGGGGGCTTGCGCGGGCAGTTGAAGCCGGCGAAGTGGATTGCGCCGAAGGCTGATGGATTCCAGGAAGGGGGATGCAGCAGGCAACACCACTTCTGCTAGCTCGTTGTCCCACATCGAGACCCTGATGAGCCGGTTTGCCCGGTCATCGATCCGGAGCAAGGCAATTTGAGTGTCTGAAGAATGGATCCGTTCCAGTTTGGGCAGAGCAGTCCCCGAGAGATCGAGCGAATCCAAACGGCATTTATAAATGTCGAGTTCCTCAAGCGCCGGTAACTCCTTGGAAAGAGAGAGTTGCGCGAGCGAGTCCCCGGACACCTGGATCAATCTCAATTTCGGATAAGTTCCCGGAAGGACGAGTTCGGACAGCTTGGTTTCTACCAAAGTCAATGCTTCAAGGGATGCGGTTCCAGCGAGGAAGACCAGATTGGTGATCATACAATCCCAAGCGATGAGGGTGGTGAGCTTGGTGAGTGTGGCCGGAATGACGATGGAGTCCAGAGGGTTACTGACGAGTTGGATGGATTCGAGTTCGGTGAGTTGATCGAGTCCGTCGAGGCTCCGAATTCCGCGATCGGTCGCCTGGAGATGCCGGACGTGCCGGAGCACCGAGTGAGGCAGGGGGTCGGAATCTCCGAGGCCCAATGCGCCGCGGACCGCGGCCGCCAGTCCAGGATCAGGAAACTCGGCCTGTTCTGGGACTGTCGCGTGACCCGTCAGCATGATTCCCGCGAGGAGGGCCAAGTGAGCGAGAGCCACGCGGCCGGGCACGAGACGCAGCCATTCGAGCAGAGGATCGAGGTTCGCCAGCTTCCGTGATGATTGAAGCTTGTGAGGGGCGTCGCACGTCGCGTTGAATGGGGCATCGAGCTCCATTCGATGGAACTGAAAGCAGAATGGGGTGAACTGACAGGATTGTTCGAAAAAATGGTTGGGTCAGCCACAGGGTGGTGTGGCCTCTGACAACAATTCTAACTTTAACATGGAAACGGGAATTGATCAGCATCGATCTCTCGCAAGATTGTGCGCATCTCAACGCCGCTGAATCACCGTGACGGCAGCGCTGCGCCTGGACGCCTGAAGGGCGTTTCTCCGTGGCTTGGCCTCCTTGTGAGAGCCCAAGTTCGGATCCGCAGAAAACACTTTCTCGCGGGGTCGACGTTCTGATCAGTTGTCGGCTTGGGCTTCGCCGACGCGCAGGTCGTCGAAGCGAATGGGGGTATTTGCGAAGGGACTGCCCCACAGCGAGGCGCGCCCGGGAATCGGTTCTTCCTTCTCCTCCCAAGCGATGCTCCACGCTTTGGGTTCCTCGGAACCTTCGGTCCAAACTTTGCCTTGGACCTTCCACGTGGCGGGTGTTTCGGCCTGTTTGCGGATCTGCAGTTTGAAATGAGTCCATTTACCCGACTGCCAGTCGAATGGAGAGGACGCGCAGGCGTGGTCGCCCTTGAACAGTTCGATGGCTTTCTTGGCGGGACTGACCTGGAGCCGGTATCCTCCGGCCCCGTTCAAACCGAAGCCGAAGGTGGGAAAGCGACGCCCCTTGGACGTGCCCAAGCCGCGTCCGGAAACCTGCAATCCTTCCTTTTCCGTCATGCCGAAGAGCACTCCGAAGGTGTCCAGTGGGGCGCCCGGCAGCTCAAGAAAGCGGTTTCCGTTCTCTTCCTTGACGCCGAACGTTCCGTTGAGGACGAGGAAGTCGTCAGGAATTTGGTCCACGGCGGTGGAGGTGAAATCACGTTGATAAACTCCTTTGGAAAGGGCGAACGCGTGCCAGGCGGAGGCGAGAGCGAGCGCGGTGGCGAGAAGGGCGGGCGCGATGGGGGAGCGTCCGGAACGTGAGGGGAAGTTGAGATTCATAATGAATTCCAGGGAGAGGAGGCGGCGAATTTAGACTTGGCGGCGGAGAGGTTCCAGAAGTTCCCCGCGGGTTCCGCTTCGGGCCGCGCACCAGACCCAAAGCGCACCGTTGACGGCGATGAGGGCAAGCGTGGCGGTGATGGAAGCGAGGGGAAATTCCGAGGCTGGCTGGGTCAGAGCGGGATAGACGGCCACGGCGGATGCCAGCGTGCCGATGGCCATGCCCCAGAGGAAAAGAGTCAAGTGTTCGCGCAGCATGAGTTGGCGCACCGCCGAGGCTTTCCAACCCAGGGCCGAGAGGAGGGCGAGTTCAGCCCGGCGTTCCAGGATGGCGCGCAGCACGACGATGCCCACCCCGAAACTGCCAAGCAGAAGGCCCAGTCCACCCAGGACCTGGAAGGTGTTGAGATAAGTGTTTTGCACGGCGTTGTAGGCGGCCAATCGTTCGACCGCCGGCGTGACTTCCAGACCCAGATCACGCAGGACCTGCGAAAGGTGCGTGCGCACGGCACCTACCCGGTCAGACGGGGCATCGACGAGAAACATTCGATATCCAGTGGCGGAAGGGAAACGATCGAGAAAGTGTTTCTCGGAGATGACGAGCTGGCCTTGAAGGATCGATCCTGAGACCGCGCCGACGAGCAGCAGCCGGAAGGGCCGGCCTTTTTCATCGGTCATTTCGAGAGTGTCACCCAGGCTCTTGCCGAGCGCCCATTGAATGGAGGCGGCGTCGCCGATGGCGGGCACCAAGGCGGGGTCCGACGTGGAATCCAGCAGGCTTAGCCACGGGGCGTCGCGATGTTGAGCCTCGAGCAGCCGCGAAAACGTGAATGCTTTTCTCGATTGCAAAAGGGCGGGATCAACTCCGAGCAACCGCGGTTCTTGCGCGCGGTTCAGATTCAGGCAGCTCGCATCTTCCCCTTCCCGTACTCGGAACGGGACGAAATGGACATTCGTCAATGCTTTGCCGTCCAGGTTGTGGAATTCGCGGCCTTCTTGGGCGTTGAGATCATGAACCACGGGATGGCTGCTTTCGGCGAGGAGGGCAAAGCCACCCGTTCCGGAACCGCGGTCCTGGGCATCGCGTCCGGCATCGAGGCGATTCGCGCTGACGGCCACGATCATGAAACCGCCACAGGCGAGCAACCCGGCCACCGCGAGGCTTCGCTTGGGACGCCGCGCCAGGTTGCGCGCGGCCAACGCCGCGGAATGAAGGAGGTCATTTCCGGCATGATCGAGTCGGCCCAGGATGGAAGACATCGATCCCAACCCGGCCACGAGCAGCAGACCGCCTGCACCGAAAAAGAGCGCGGGCGCGGATCCCGGGCGGGCCAATCCCATTCCCGCCAGTGCAAGGCCGGAGAGTCCTGTGATCCAGGCTATCGAGGTCGCGGTCGATTGTTTCCCGGGTGCCGAACGGGAGGGAGGCAGCGCGGCCCATTCCACGTCTTGGGGGGAGAGCAATTCGCGAGCGGGGCGTCGAGCGGTGCCGTGGATGGCGAGCCAAAGCGTGGCTGCCGCCACGAACCAGCCGGCCAGGTGGCCGATCAACATCGTGGAGGGTGAAGCATGAAACTGAAGCGAAGTGGTCCCGACCGCGTCTTTCCAAAGATTGGCGAGCCCCCATAACATGAGACGGGCATAGGCGACGCCGCCGAGCAAGCCCGCCACCGACCCGATCCAGGCCAGGACCATGCCTTCGCCGAGGAGCATTTGTCGCACCCGTTGGGCAGGCCAGCCAAGCGCGAGCAGCAGTCCCATCTCGGAGACTCGTTGCTCGAGTCCGAATTGGAACAGCAGCGAGGTCAGAAGGAGCGCGGATAGCACGAGGAAAAAGCTGAAGCCGATGAAGAGCTGGCCGAAGTCTTGCCCTCCCGTCGCGGCCGCGAGCGCCGGGCCCCGCACCTCTTCAAAACGCAATCCGAGGGACAACGGTGACAACGTTTGAAGGAGTTGAGTTGCGAGCGTGTGGGTGGACACTCCTGTTTCGTGGAAGCGGATCGAAGTGAGGTTGCCGAATCGATTGGACCAGAGCCTTTGTCCAGTCTTGAGGGTGACGAAGGCCTTGGGGGTGCCGCGTTTCTGTTCCCAGTATTGATTGTCTTTCGTTCGAATTTTGTCGAAGTCGATGGGGAAGCCCGCATCCCATTCGCGGCAGTTGTTGGCGGTGGCGAGACCGGGAAAATCGGGCATCAGGAGGGGGTCATCATGCGGGCCCTGCGCGGGGAGGATGGCGCGGACGGTGAAGTGGGTGGTTTGTTCCTCCAGTTTGCGCATGGCTCCCACCACGTAATATTTTAGGGAAAGGCGGGAACCCGGCTTGAGTGCGAGATCATCGGCCAGCCACGGGGTAACCAGGATTTCATCCTCGCCCAAATCGGGTGGCATCCAAGGCGCGTCCGTGGCGGTGACCATCGAGTAGGGGGTCTGTTGATCCCCCGAGGCCAGGTCGTTGACGAAGTAAGTGAGGACGCGGTGTTGGGCGGCGGGGAGCCGCAGGGCCGCTTCGATAATCGGGGCGTCGAGGAAGACGCGGCTGGAGCGGAGTTCGGGAGGCCGGTTGGATTCGGCGGGCCGGAGGGAGAGGGCGGCGTCGTCGAGATTCCAGGTTTGAGCCAGCACTTGGTTGGCGAGTTGAACCGTGTTGGAGCTCGATCGCGCGGGAAGGGGGGATTCACTTTTCCCATTCGAGGTTGAGGAAGTCCGGACAGCGTCATCTGGAGCTGCGGCCAGGTAGAGATTGGCTTGGCCGGGGGTGTCCACGCGTGATTGCAGCCAAGCGCGGGAGACGAATGCGTTGAAGGGTGGGACCTGGCTGGCGCGCAGGCTGAATCGTCCGAATTGCGCGTCATCGAGCACCTGGACGACGCGGGCGCGCAGCGCGACCGTGGAATCTTCCTGCGGGGAAATGGGGGCGTCCCGGGAGAGTTGGGAGGGTTTGGCCACGCGGAGCACCACGAAGTCGCCGGACTTGGCACCGAGTTGCGCGGCGAGACGGAGATTGAGGAAGACCTCTTCGGGCTGAGGTGAGGCGGGGGGCGACGAGCCGGGGGCGAGGGACCAGAAATCGGGCGATACTCCGGCGACCTGGATTTGGTTGGCGCGGGCGGATCCGTCGGAATGGGCGGCGGCTCCTGGCAGCAGGAGCACGGCGGCGGCGGGTGTGCCAAGTTTGGCCTGGATTTCTCCGGCCAACGATTCACGCAACAGGCGGTCATCCGCGCCGAGGGCGATCTCAGTGCGGCCCAGCCGTGAAAGCGCCATTTGCAGCAAGCTGTGACGCACCGAATCACCGACGACGAGGGCGCCGGTCAACACGGCCGAACCGATGGCGGCGCCGAGCACGACCCCAAGGTGATTGCGGGCGAAATGGACGAGGCTGCGCAGGGCCAGCGTGCGCCGGTTCATATCAGGCGGGAGTGACGGGTTGAAGTTTTCCGTCGCGAAGTTCGAGAGTCCGGTCCATCCGCCGCGCCAGTTCTAGCGAGTGAGTGACGACGAGCAGAGTGACGCGGAGTTCGCGGTTCAACTCGACGAGCAGATCGGTGAGATTGACGGCGGAGGGACGGTCCAGTGCTCCGGTGGGTTCGTCGGCGAGGAGGAGCTTGGGTTCGAGAATCAGGGCGCGGACGACGGCGACGCGCTGGCGTTCGCCCCCGGACAATTGGGCGGGGCGATGATGGATGCGGGATTGGAGTCCGACGCGGGTCAACAACCGTTCGGCGCGCCCGGCCAGCCGGGATTGATCTTCACGGGAGCGGGGAGAAGCCAGGGTGGGAATGAGCACGTTTTCGAGCGCGCTGCATTGAGGCAGGAGGTGATGCGATTGAAAGACGAAGCCGATTTGGCGGTTGCGAAACTCGGCGAGAGCGTCCCCGGCGAATCCGGACAAGCTTTGCCCTTCGAAAAGGATCTGGCCGGAAGTGGGAGTGTCCAAGGAGCCGAGGAGATGCAGGAGCGTGCTTTTGCCGGAGCCGGAAGGGCCGATGATGGCGGTGGAGGTTCCGGCCTCGAGGGTGAAATCGAGATCGCGCAGGATGGTAACGGGAGAGGCGCCTTCCGCGGCCGGGAAGCTTTTCGAGACGCCTTGCAGTTGGAGCAATGAGGGCATGGTTAGAGATCGCCGTGATGAATCCAACGCCGGGCTTTCATTTCATAGCGCGGCAAGGAGCCCCTGGATTTCGCGGCGACCGGAATTCGGAGTGAAAGGGCGCTTTCGAATTGCGTCTCCAGACGGCGGGCGAGTTCCGCGGAGGCTTCGGGGGCGGCGTCGAATTCGACGTCCACCGCCAGTTCTTGGAGTTCCCGGTGGCGGGAGACATGGACTAGGAATTCGAGCACGGGTCCGGAGGATCGAACGAGCGATTCGATGGCGGTGGGGTAAATATTCACACCGCGGACGACGAGCATGTCGTCGGTTCGGGAGAGGATGCCCCCTTCCAGGGCCAGTTCGATGGAGCCGCAATCGCAGCGTTCGCGTGGACGAGGTTTGACGATGTCTCCGGTGCGATAGCGAAAGAGGGGCGAACCGGCGCGTTCGAGTGTGGTGAGCACCAGTTCGCCCGGTTGTGATTCGGAAACGGGCTGGCCGCTGTGGGGATCGATGATCTCGGCGAGGAAAGCGGACTCCATGACGTGCAGCCGGCCGGCGTGTTGGGGGCATTGGTAGGTGACGGGGCCGGTCTCGGTCATGCCGTGGTGATCGTAGACGACGCTGCCGGGCCAGGATTGTTCGATGCGCTGCCGCGTGGCGGGAATGCTGCCTCCGGGTTCGCCGGCTACGATCCATTTCGAAACCCTGGCCTTCGACGTTTGGACGCCTTCCTCCCGAGCGGTCTCGGTCAGGCGCAGCGCGTAGGATGGGGTGCAACAAATCGTGGTGATCCCAAGGTCGAAGATCAAACGGAGCCGGGCGGTGGTGGAGAGACCGCCGGCGGGAACACAGCAGCAGCCCAGCCGGTGGGCTGAATCGAAGGCGAGCCAAAATCCAAGAAAGGGGCCGAATGAGAAGGCAAAGAGGACACGGTCGGCGGCGGTTGTGCCGGCGGCTTCGAAAATGCGGGTCCAATGCCGGGTCATCGCTTCCCAGCTTTCGAAAGTGTCGAGCCAGCGGAGCGGTTGGCCGCTGGTGCCGCTGGTTTGATGGCAGCGCGTGTAAGCCGGGAGAGGAAAATTAAGCGCGGTACCGAAGGGGGGTGTGGCCTGCTGGTCGTCGCTCAGTTCGGATTTGGTGGTGAAAGGGACAGCACGGGTGAATTCGGCGAGCGACGAAACTTCGCGCAGTCCGCCAAGGGATGCCCACTTTCCCTGGTAGAAGAGATTCCTCCGCCGCGTCAAGTCGAGCAAGCCGCGGAGCTTGTCCCATTGCGTGGACGCCAGCATGTCGGGTTGAACGCACGTGGGATCGAGCATGGACGGCGGGCGTTCGAGTTAACCTGCGGAGGGAGTTTTGGGTGAGGCGGGAGCTGACGCGCTGGGGGCTGGTTTGGCGGCGGGTGGATTTGGTTTGTAGAAGGTGACGAGGCAGCCTCCGACGGCGGCGAGGACGATTCCGAGGTAGAACTGGGGTTTGATGCTGTTCAGACCGCCGGCGGGAGGGTGGAGAGCGATGGAGACGAGGGCATTTACGATCGGTGCTCCGGCGAAAATGATGGACATCACGGTGGCGGGAACGCCTTTGGCGCCGAAGGCCAGGAGGACACCGAAAGCACCGACGGCGCCAACGATGCCGGCGATGAGCGACCACCACATGCCTTTGGGGGGATAACTCCAGGAGGCACCCTTGGCTATAAGGAGCGCAAGTGGGGCGAGGACCGCGGTGAGGAAGTAAGCGATGCCGACGAAAAGGAAAGCTTTGTAGCGACCGTTGACGGGATCGCTCATGCCGATTTGGCCGGTGTGGAGGAACACGCCATAAACGCCCCAGGAGGCGACGGTGAGAAGAGAGTAGAACAGCCAGGCGAGGCCGGGTTGGGAGGCTTGTTGCGCGAGCATCATGGGCCGAGTTTAGGTTTGGATACGAAGTCCGGCAATGGAATAACCAGTCCCGATGGGTGGAGCGGTGCCTCCGCAAGCGGACGGTCATTGGGCCTGCTGTTGACGTGCGATGGCCGAGTTGTTCCAAGGGCTGGACGGCTCTCACGGAGGCACCGAGACACGGAGAGAAAGGATCCGAAGCCGAGATCGATGTCCCCAGCAAACTTCCCCCCTGCTCCAATCTCCTCGGTCCAACCACGTCGTCACGCTGTCCACGATGAGGCGCCGTGAACGGCGGGTCCGGGGATTGCGGTTTCACGCCGGGGGAGTGGTTTTGTGCGGCTCCATGCGCTTGGCGAAGCGACGCGATCGACCGGCAGCAACGTGGATTCATCGGAGTTGAAATTTGGCACTCAAAAATTCTGGCTTTTGAAGCGCGTTCGAGGCATAAGAGGCATGGAGGTTGTCCCCAGTCTAGCGAAGGCATAAAGCCCGTCCCTGTGGGCATCCTATTGTACCTGATTATGACCAAAGACAAACCTGTACACGAGGTCCGGATTGGCACCATCAAAGCGGCCATCTGGAAGAACGAAACGACCGTCGGCCACCGGTTCAACGCCACCTTTTCGAGGATCTACAAAGAAAAGGACGCCGACGAATGGAAGTCCACCGATTCCTTTGGACGCGAAGATCTGCTGGTTTTGGCCAAAGTCGCGGATCAGTGCCACACATGGATATTCGGCCAGGCGCAGGAGGGTGGGGAGGAACGTCGGACGGCGGCGCCCCGCCGCGATTTTCGCGAAAGCCGGGATCCACGTTGAAGGCATAGGCTGGGCTCGACGGCGTGGAGGGCTGAGATTTATGCTCCGCGCCGATGTTCTTGTCTGTTCAACCCATGGTGATCGCGGGGCGGGAATTCCGGTCCCGGTTGATCCTGGGGACCGGTAAGTTTTCGTCTCCCCAGGCGATGCGCGACGCGTTGGACGCGAGCGGGGCGGAAATGGTCACAGTCGCCCTGCGCCGCGCCGACTTGTCGGGCACGGGCGATCCGTTTGCCGATATTCTGGAGCACATCGATCCCAAGCGGTATTTGCTCTTGCCGAACACGAGCGGGGCGATGGATGCGCGGGAGGCGGTGCGGTTGGCCAAGTTGGCGGCGGCGGCGGGGCTGCCCCGCTGGATCAAACTGGAGATTCATCCTGACCCGCGGTACCTGCTTCCGGACCCGATCGAGACGTTGAAGGCGACTGAGATTCTCGTGGGCGAGGGGTTCACCGTGCTGCCTTATATCAACGCTGATCCGGTGCTGGCGAAGCGGTTGCAAGAGGCTGGAGCGGCCACGGTGATGCCGTTGGGGTCGCCCATCGGTTCGAATCGGGGGCTGCTCACGCGGGACCAGATTCGCATCATCATCGAACAGTCGACGGTGCCGGTGGTTGTGGACGCGGGGTTGGGCGCGCCGAGCCATGCGGCCGAGGCGATGGAGCTTGGAGCCGACGCGGTCCTGGTGAACACGGCGATCGCGGTGGCCGGGGATCCGTCCGCCATGGCCCGCGCCTTCGCCGCGGCGGTGCAGGCGGGGCGGGTGGCCTATGAATCCGGACTGGGTCCGGCGAGCGGTGTTGCCTCGGCGACGAGTCCCCTCACGGGGTTTCTGGAGGCGGGGCTGGCGTGAAGAGCCTTCCAACAGCCCGCGTGGCCCAGTTGCTGCGCGCTTTTCGGAGGCGACGCGTGCTCGTGTTCGGGGATGTGATGCTCGATCAGTTCGTCCATGGACGTGTGCGGAGGATTTCCCCGGAAGCCCCGGTGCCGGTGGTGGAGTTTGAGCGGGAAAGTTTCATGCCGGGTGGGGCGGCCAATGTGGCTCGAAATTTGACGTCCCTGGGGGCGCGGGCGGAGATGGTTGGAGTGATCGGGCGCGATGCCGCGGGTGTGCAGCTTCGGGGCTTGCTCGAGCAGCACCGTGTCGATTGTTCGGCGCTTTTTCCTTCGCAATCGCGGATGACCATCAAGAAGACGCGCATTATCGCGCATCAGCAGCAAGTCGCGCGGGTGGATCGGGAGCGCATTCTGCCCCTGACACGGCACGAGCACGGGAGATTGTGGGACGCGGTGTCCGAGCGTTTGCCCGGCGTCGATGCGGTGATCGTCGGAGACTACGGGAAGGGGCTTGTGACCCAGGCTTTCTTGGATCAGTTGACCATGGCTTGCCGGGAACGAGGGGTGTGGTTGAGCCTTGATCCCAAGCCGATCCACGCGCTGGAGCTGGGAGGTTTATCCTTGCTGACTCCGAATCGGAAGGAAGCGTTCGAGTTGGCGGGACGTGTGGACGATCAGCGCCAGGCGAATCCTTTGGTGGACGCGCCCTTGCTGGAGGTTGCGGACTGTTTGTTGCAGAAGCTTAAGCCGGCCTTGCTTCTGGTGACGCTGGGTGACCAAGGCATGCTTTTGTGCCAGCGCGGTGAGCCGGCGGTTTATATTCCCACGGCGGCGCGCGAGGTCTTCGATGTTTCGGGGGCGGGCGACACGGTGATTGGGGCGTTTACGCTGGCGGTGGCGGCCGGGGCTTCGCCGCTGGAGGCGGCGATCTTATCGAATCACGCGGCGGGAGTGGTGGTGGGCAAGTTCGGGACGGCCACGGTTTCTCCCGGGGAGCTGGCCGCCCGGTTTCGAAGGAGTTCATGAAGAGGGCAGCCGTTCTCATTTTGGTGGGTAGGGCGCGTCACTCCGTGCGCGCCGCCTTTGGAAACACCTGGTTTCGGCGCGCAGCGGAGTGACGCGCCCTACCTTGATCAGTCAAAATGAGAACTGCTGTGAAGAGGGCTGTTTTCCTTGACCGCGACGGCACCTTGATCGTCGAACGGAATTATTTGAGCCGCCCGGATCAGGTGGTGTTGTTTCCTGACACGGGCCCTTCGCTCCGGCGCCTGGCAGAGGCCGGATTTCGTTTGTTCATCGTGACGAACCAATCCGGTATTGGACGCGGCTATTACACCTTGGAGGACATGCACGCGGTGCATCGCCGGCTTGGCGAGATGTTGCAGGAGCACGGAGTTCAGTTTGACCGGATCTATTTTGCACCGGAAGCCCCGGAGGAGCCGAGTCGCGGCCGGAAGCCATCTCCGCAGTTCTTGTTCGACGCGCGTGATGAGTTTGGCCTCGACCTGGCTCGATCCTATATGGTGGGGGACAAGTTGCTGGATGTTGAATGCGGGCGGAACGCGGGAACCCGGTTGAGTCTGCTGGTGAAAACCGGCTATGGAGCCGATGTGATTCGAGCGGGCGAGCCTTTACCTCGCGAGTCGCGCGTGGTGGAGAACTTGACCGAGGCAGCCGACTTGATCCTGGCCGATGCCGGCTAGTATTTTCGAAGCAGGGCGGCGGCAATGCCCGCCAGGACGACGAGGAGGAGCACGAAGAACACGATGAACCGGCGGCGTGCGACGCGTTTTTCGTAACGCATGGCACGCAGGCCATGGACGCTGCCCGCGGCCAGATAATTGACCAGTTGCGGGTTGGAAGGCGTGGAGGTCTTGAACAAGCTGGCGAGGCGGCTCCAGAGGGCGGGGAGGTCGTATTTGCGCACGCCCAGTTCATTGAAATGGGCGGGAGTGGTTCCCGCCTCTTTGCCTCCATGGAGTCGTTTCGGATCCAAGGGCTCGAAGATTGGATCATGTCTGAGCGGCTTGGCGGGACCTGCTGGGGCAGAGGGAGGAGTGTATGAGGTTGCGGGAGCGGGGCGAGTGTCCGGCGCCTTTCGAGCCGGCGTGGCGGGAGTTGCCGCTTTGGACGGGCCTGGAACCGTCCGTTGCTGCTCGATCGCGATTTGTTTCTTGATGGCGGCGAGCCGTGCTTCCACGGATCGCTGTCGCGAGTCGATCGGATTCGACTTGGAGTTGAAGATCCCCATGAGGCCCGAAAATCAGGAACGCTTGAGCAAGAGGGCCACCAGGGCCAGCAACACCAGCGTGGCGAGCACCGCGAGAGGCAAGGTGAAGGCCAAACCCAAACGGCAAGCGTCCCCCAAACTCAATCGATTCCAAGTTTCAACGGGAGTTCCTGGGGAAACGTTCCGGTTCGGATCCAGACCCGTGGCGTCGGGGGAGGCGGGGTTGAGCACGTCGAACTTGATGCGGGCGCCGTTCCATTCCATTCGGGCATTTTCGATGTCGGTGAGCGCTTTAGTCAGTTCCACCTGATAATTCTCCTCGCTCCATGATTGTTCATGAATCGTCTGGACCTTGGCCAGGGCGGCGCGCAGATCCGCAATGGACTTGGACATTTGCTCCGCGCTGCGTTGGGCCGAGAGCGTCTGTTCCTCAAGGATGCCGATGCCGCGGGTGAGATGCCGGATCATTTCCTCGCGGCCGGTTTCGAGTTCGACGCGGCGGCGGCGGGCTTCTTCGAGGGCGGCTCGTTCGCGTTCGAGCGCTTCCTGGGCACGCTTCAATTGGGCGAGTCGTTCCTGGGTTTCGCCGACTTTGCTCTCGAGTTCCTCGCGGGTTGGCGGACGGTGGACGCCAGCGGGAACAGCGCGCTGAGCGCTTTGAAAATCGCGGTCCACAAAGTCCGTGTCGTCGTATTCTGGAGGCATGGGCGAATGTAAGCCCGGTTTCCGCGTTCTGTAAACGCTTACCTGCGCTGGCTGGATGGGCTTGGGGAAAATCGCGCCATGACGAGTCCTCGACACCGCTGGGGAGAGTCGCCTCTCGAAACTGACGGCAAAGCAGCGCAGGCTATCGAGTCGACTGCGGAGCGCGGCTGGGTCGGAGACCCGCCGCAGTGCGCGGATCGGTCGGAACACTCCAGATTATTCAACGTGCGGCCGCTGGTCGAAGGACGACACAGCCGCACTCCGGGTCAAAAGGAGAACGACTGCGAAAGAAATCCTGCTTCCTGACAACCTCAGCTCAACGGAATGTCTTTCGTCCCTCCGGGCTGGGCCGTCCGTCAATTCCACCGAAAACAGCGAAGCACCCCTCCACTTTCGGCAGGCTTTTGACGCTCAAGCTTTGGCGCATCTCGACGCTGCCGAATGGCCGATTCCAAGTTTAAGAACGGATGAGGATCACAGGCGCTGTGCCGTGGCACTCAGCCTGACGGCGCAGTGTTTGTAGCTGGGTTGACGCGAGTGGGGGTCGACGGTTTGCAAGGTAAGGCGATTGGTTTCCGGGAAATGCATGGGCATGAAGAGAGTTCCTGGGGAGACCGTGGCCATGACTTGTGCTTTGACTTCCACCGATCCTCGACGGGAAGCGACTTGGACCCTGGCTCCGGGGGTGATGTTCAGCGCTCTCGCGTCCGCGGGGGAGATCTCCACATAGCATTCGCGTGGAGACAATTCCCGCAAGAGAGGGGATCTCCCCGTCCGCGTCAGCGTGTGCCATTGGGCGCTGGACCCTCGCCCGGTGAGCAGGACCCATGGATACTCGGAACAGGGCGGTTCGGCGGGTTCGCGAGGGGGTTCGAAGAGAAATCGCGCCTTCCCATCGGGCGTAAAAAAGACGCCGTCTTGGAACAGGCGCCTTTCGGGTTCCCGCGGGGTGCTTGAACCAGGCACTTTTTCGGGATCGGGATACGGCCACTGAATGCCGCCGGCCGCGTCGAGGTGGTCGTAACTGGCGATCCCCGAAAAATCGCAAGGCCTTCCTCGGCTTAGTCGTTTGAGAATCTGAAACGTTTGCTCAGGAGAAGACCACTCTTTGAACCGTTCCGAACAACCCCAGTACTCGGCCACGAGCTTGAAGATGTGGAAATCCGCCAGTGCTTGGCCTGGAGCCCGCCGGAGTTTGCGAGTGATGCCGATCCGCCGCTCGCTGTTGATTTGCGTTCCTTCCTTTTCCCCCCAACCCGCCGCGGGCAGGAGGAGGTGGGCTTGCCGGGCGGTGTCGGTGTCCCGGTAGAGATCCTGCACCGCGAGAAACTCGAGCCGTGCCAAGGTGGACCGGAGCCGGCTTTGGTCGATCCACGAGTGCGACGGATTGGTCCCGATGATCCAGAGGGCCTTGATGCGCCCCTCATCGATGCGGTCCAGAATCTGATCATAGGCAAGCGAGGCTGAGGTCGGAATTCGCTCCGGCGGAATGTTGAGCAGCGAAGCGACTTCGCGGCGATGCGCGGAATCCGCGAAATCGCGCCCGCCCAGGAGGGAAGTCGCGTTGGCGAAGAGGCGTGATCCCATCGCGTTGCATTGTCCCGTGATGCTGTTAGCACCCGTGCCCGGCTTGCCAAGATTGCCCGTCATCAAGGCCAAATTGATGATCGCTTGCGCGGTGCGGGTGGATTCGTGACTTTGATTGACACCCATGGTCCACCAAAAGCTGCATCGGCGTCCCGGTCGCAGTGAATTCCAGAAGGACTCCAATTGTATCGAGTTCAATCCGGTCTCCGCGGCGACCCGTTCGAGGGTGAAGGGAGCGACGAAGGTTTTGAACGCTTCGAATCCCGAAGTGTGCCGGCCGATGAATTCGAGGTCGAGACCGTCCCGCCGGACGAGTTCCCGGGCCGTTCCGTAGAGGAGGACGAGATCAGACTTGGGTTTGATGGGAAGGTGCAGTGTGGCATTCATCGCCGTCTCCGTCCGGCGCGGATCGATGACCACGATTTCGGGTGAGCGGCGATTCTTGAGGACACGCTGCCAAAGGATGGGATGGGCGACGCAGAGGTTGGAGCCGATCAGAACGAGGGTGTCCGATTCTTCGAAGTCGGTGTAGGAGAAGGGCGGCGCATCGAATCCGAAGCTCTGTTTGTAAGCCACGTGAGACGTCGCCATGCATTGACGAGTGTTGGAGTCTCCATGCATCCCGCCCATGCCAAACTTGAAGAGGGCACCCAGCAGCGCCATTTCTTCCGTGGTGATCTGGCCGGTGGACAAAAAGGCGACGCTTTCAGGTCCGTGGTCGTTGAGGAGGCGCTTGAACTTGTTGCAGAAAACGCGGAGAGCCTCGTCCCATCCGCAGGCGACGAAGGAATCCGACGATGTTCCCCGGATCATCGGACACAGGAGTCGCTCGGAGGTGGTGAGGGGCGCGAGGGCTTCCCACCCCTTGGGGCAGGCCGTGCCCGCGTTCACGATGGCATCGGGTGAGGGCGAAAGGTTGACGGCTTGTCCCTCTCTCAGGTGCGCCACAAGTTCACAACCGGTGGAACAAAATCCGCACACAGTGCGAACCAGAGTGTCCGGTGACTTGCCCGCCGGTATTTGCGATGGCAAGCCGGGGTGCGAAACGCGGTCGAGAGAGGAAGTCAGGGGTCCGGTCCATGCTCGACGCCATGTGTTGGACGGGGTTTCGGTCGAATTCATGGCGCGATCGAGCCCGGCATTTTGTCTGGCGCCGAGGCGGCGAAGAACAGACGCCGTTCGAGGAGTTCACCCGCCAGCGCCAAAATGAACCCCAGCGCTGGAATCAAGCTTGGAACAGGAGTGTGAGACGCGCCCTGCAACACTGGAAGGATCAGTCCGCCGAGGCTGCCGAGAATCCAACGCGCGATGAATGCGTTCCGCAACGGGCCTTGAATCAGTTGGGCGGCTCGATAGGAGGTTGGATTCGATATCGAATGGGCACTCCGCGCTGAGATCAGGGGGGCCAGTTCAACGGTCGCTTTGGCGGTAAAAGCGAGGAGGGCGGCTGAGGTCAACGCCTGACCGGCAGGAAAGACCAGCAGCAGCAGCGCCCCGAGGAGGAATGCGGTGAGCACGAACTTGGCAAAGGTGGGGACCATCCGCCAGGACCTCCGTCCGGTTGCCGCATAAACCATGGTTTGGGCGAATAGGCTCAGAACTCCGGAAAGGCACAATGCGACACTCCACGCCAAGGGAGAGTTCCAGCGAGGGGTCGCGACCTGCATGGCCAATCCCCCTGCGGCGAGGCACGCAAAGAGACCGAGAGCCATGGCTTCGCGGCTTAACCAGGACGTTCGCCAGCCCAAACCGATGCGCCAGGCTTTGAGCGGTTGGCCGAGGTGAAAGACACTGGCGGCCATGCCCAGGCAGAAGAGGCAGGTGCCGAGGAGGAAAGGATCTCGGCGCGAGGCGGCATCAAGCAGCCAAGACAGACACAGCGTGCCGATCCCGGCTTGAGTCAGAACCAGCATGAAGACCAACGGCCAGTGAGATTTCGCCACGCGGGTTTCATGATGGTCGGCCGCGTGCAACGGGAGTCCGGTTCTTCGTGTCAGGTACCTTGTCGTGGGCAGTGTGATTCGCGGATCGGGCGTGTCGGGCAACCAGGGATTGGGCTGCGAAGCCACGTCCAATGCGATCCGAACCTGCCGGACATCTTGATGCACGATGCGGATGGCTTCGTTGGGGCAGCCTTGGACGCAGGCCGGCGCTTCACCCTCCTCAAGGCGGCCGTGGCACATGTCGCATTTCCTAACGATGCCCAAAGCTTTGGAAAATTGGGGCACCTCGTAGGGGCATGTGAGCGTGCAATAACTGCATCCGATGCACTGGTCGTCCAGATGATGAACGATTCCCGTGTGGGGATCCTTATCGTAAGCCAGAACGGGGCATCCCGACAGGCAGCCCGGTTCCAGGCAATGGTGGCAGGCGGTGGTTACCGTCTGCTGCACGAAGCGGTGGTTCGCCGAGGGCCAGAGATGGTCCTCGCCAGCTTCCACGCTCGTCAATAATCCGACCGAACGCCACGTTTCACCGAACTCCAGTCCGTTGAGTGAATGGCATGCGGTGACGCATCCCTTGCAGCCGGAGCAACGGTCGAGATCGACTTCGAAGGCGAGTTGCTCATGGTCTCCGGGCGGACGGATGGGAATGAGATCCCGATACGTTCGCTGGGGTGATCGAGGAGCCCATTCTTCGTGCCAGAGCGAGAATCGCTGCGCGGCTCCCACGGAGCTTTGCTCCGCGAGCAAGGCGTCGATCAAGGTTGCAGGCTCGTTTTTCATGCGGGGCGGCAGTCCGTCTAGCCCAGGAGTTCTTGCAGGGTTCGAACATCATGCCGTGTGGTGAAGCCGCGAAACGATTCGCCTGGATGGCGATGAGCGAGGAACCCTTGGAGGATCTTTTCCATGGTGAAGGGCAGCATGGCCACACTGACGCCTTGAAAGAGCTGGCGTCCGACCGTGGTTTGGGATCCGAACCCGCCGCCGACAAAGATGTGATAACCTTCGACGGATTCGCCGTTGACCTTCACTTTTGCGCCGAGCAGTCCGAGGTCACCGATGTAGTGTTGTGCGCAGGAATTCGGGCACCCGGTGAGGTGGACGTTGACGGGCACGTCGAGTTGGACTCGCCGGTCCAGGTAATCCATGAGTTCCAGCGCGTGTCCCTTGGTGTTGGCGCCGGCGAATTTGCAGTAGCTGTTGCCGGTGCAAGCCACGAAGCCGCTCCTAAGATTCGATTGGCGGGTGTCGAATCCAATCTTCTTCAGTGCTCGCGCCACGGTCTCGATGAAGGCCTCGCGGATGTTGGGCAGGATGAGGCTTTGCCATACCGTGAGCCGGATCTCGCCTGACCCGTAGAGTTCGGCGAGTTCCGCCACACGCCGCATTTGCTTGGAGGTGAGCTGCCCCACCGGAACGGAGGCGCCGATCCAGAAGAGCCCCGCCTGTTTTTGGGGATGAATGCCGACATGAGGGTGAGGGCGCGGGACTCGTCGATTTTCTTCCTGATCTTCAAAGCCATGAACTCGGGGCAATTTGATTCCGAGTTGTGACTCCGTGGCTTCGAGGAATTGATGGAGACTCCAATGTTCCAGCAGATGTTTCAGTCGCGCCTTCTTGCGATCGGAGCGGTTTCCGTTTTGCAGATAGACGCGCAGCATCGCGCAAGCAGTGGCGACGAGCCGGTCGGGAGGGATGAGCACCCCCAAATCGCTGGCGAAGGCCTTGTGGCCGGTCGCCCCGCCCACCGCGGCGCGAAAATAGACCCCGGGGGGAACCTCCGCCGGCCCCGCGGGCACGCGCACCGCGCGAAACCCGATGTCGTTGGTCTCTTCCAAGGTGGGGATCGATCCGCCCCCGTGCAAAGCGATGTTGAATTTGCGGGGAAGGTCGTAGAACTCGCGCTGATGGAGAATGCAGGCGGCCAGCTCTTCGACGAGGGGCAGGGTCTCAATGAGTTCCTCGACATCGACGCCGCTCGTGGCATCGCAAGTGAGATTGCGGACATTGTCCGCGCCGGCGCCTCGAGTATGCAGCCCGATGGCTTGCACCCGGCGGAGAAACTCGGGCGCATCCTTGGGCTGGATCAACCTCATTTGCAGGTTCGATCGCGTGGTGATTTGGATGTAGCCGCTGGTCAATGTGTCCGCAATCGTGGCCAGTTCGCGAAGCTGGAAGGAGCGGAGCGCACCCCCGGGGATTCGAAGCCGGGCCATGAACCCCTCCTTGGTGGGAGACAGGTAGAACAAGCCGTGCCACTTGAATCGATAGGTGTTCTCTTTGTCCGGCGCTTGATGGGCGGCGGCGTGCTGGAGGAGGAGTGGATAGCTGTCCAGCGGGTGCAACTCGCGCTTGAGGCGTTCCTCGGGGATCAAGTCAGGTTCGGACGGAAGCGCCGACGGCATGTCGGGGATGGGGGCAAGATCGGAAAACCGGTATCCACGGTTCTTCAATCCGGCGAAAAACCCGTCGAGATAAGCTCCCTGTCCCTCGCTGAGCGTTTCGCCCGCGGCGGTGTGGAATGGGATGGTCGAGTCGGGCATGGGTCAATAAACGTCCTTCTCGTAGCGATGTTCCTGGCGCAATCGGTTCACGTAGTCGGCGGCCGCGGAGGGCGAGCGGCCTCCGGCCGTTTCCACCACTCGATGCAGGGCGCGGTCCACATCCTTGGCCATGCGTTTGGCGTCTCCACAAACGTAGAAGTGCGCGCCCGCATCGAGCCAGGACATCAGTTCTGAAGCCTGTTCGAGCATGAGATCCTGGACATAAATCTTGTGTTCCTGGTCGCGTGAGAACGCGAGGTCGAGACGGGTGAGAAAACCGCCCTCCCGCCAGGCCGTGAGTTCCGCCTCGTAGAGAAAGTCGTGGGCTCGGCGTTGATCGCCGAAAAAGAGCCAGTTTTTTCCCGTGGCACCATGGGCGCGGCGTTCTTCCAGAAAAGCGCGAAAAGGCGCGATCCCCGTCCCCGGGCCCACCATGATCACAGGGCGGCTGCCATCGCCCGGGAGGCGGAAATGCCTCGATGTTTGCACGAATGCCGGGACCGGTGTTTGGTGGGGAACCACCCGGTCCGCGAGCCAACAGGAAGCGACTCCCTTTCTGAGACGTCCGTGAGATTCGTAGCGGACCGTGGCGATGGTGAGGTGAACTTCGCCGGGGTGGGCCTTGGGCGAGGAGGAAATCGAGTACAAGCGGGGCTGCAACTTGCGAAGCAGATCCGGGAGCTCGTGAAGTTCCAGTCGCGAACCCGGACACGCTTTGAGCACGTCCACCAAGTCGCGTCCGGCCAGCCACGATTCCAGGTCCGCTTTGCGACTGGGATCGCGCATGGCCTTCAGGTCGCCTGAGGCGGTTCGTTCCAGCGCGGTTTGCACGAAGGCCTGCGTCGGTTGGGTGATGACGAGTTCGGACAAGAGGGCTTGATGGAGGGAAATCGTCTTTCCTTCACCCAGCGTGACGGGCTCTTCTCCCCGATAACCGAGCGCCGCCAGGAGCTCTTCCACCAGGACCGGACAATTGGAGGGAAAGACGCCGAGCGCGTCTCCGGCCTCGTAATGCAACGAGTCCGTATCGAATTTCAAGATGACATGGCGGGTGTCCTTGGCGGATTCGGCGTGATTGAGCCGAGCAGCCGAGACCAGGGAGCACGGCACGGGCGATGCTCGTGTTCCCCGGACCGGGACGGTGTTGCGGCCCGGCGGAGGGGCCAGCCTGTCGATCGAATCGGCGCTCGCGCCCGGGGATTCCGCGATGGATGTCGGGAGGGTGTCCCGGTTTGGCGGGGACGATGGGGCGGGACTCAGGGCAAGGGACTGCAAGGCCGGCCACAGCGAATCCGCCCAGGCTTGCGCCGCAGACTCGTAGTCCACATCGCAATCGACTCGTGCGGTGAGGCGGCGGCCCCCCAAGGCTTCGAGACGTTCGTCGAATTTGCGTCCCGCCCCGCAGAAATCCGTGTAATTGCGATCGCCCAGAGCCAGCACGGCGAACGGCCAGTCTTGAAGGATCCTGCCGGCCTCCGAACTCAGCCACTCCCATCCTTGCGCCGCGTTGTCCGGAGGATCCCCGTCTCCCCAGGTGCTGGTGATGATGAGGAGCGGTGCCGGCGGAATGGCGGAGGACAGTTCGTTGAGGGGGCGAACGGCAGGCATGAAACCGCGCGTGCCGGCGTCCTTCGCCAGCCGGCGGGCCAGTTGTTCCGCCGTGCCGCTTTGGGAACCGAAGAAGACATGGACCGGCGGTTTGAGCGTGAAGACATTCGAGGAGAGATGAGCGGACGGCGATTCCGAGGCTTCATTGAAAATGCCCGCAAGGAACCCATTAATCCAGGCACGCTGTCGGGGCGTGAACGGGGCACTTTCGGGGAGCGCAGGAATGGGCAGCCGTCCGCTCATCTGAGATCAGAAGTTGATGGCCAGTTGGAGGTAAACATAGTTGGCATCCTGGGATCCTCCGGCCCCTTGCAAGCTGCTGTCGATGTAGCTTCCCGTAAAAAAGTGGCCGTAGCCGGCTTCCAGTTGCGCGAACCGGGTGAGGGCGAAGCCAAGAATCACATCGATTTCGGAGCCGACGTAGTTGCTGTAGGAAGGATTGACGCCATAACCGGCGGCGTTGGCGGCTCCACCCCCTCGCGGAAGCCCCGCGACGTTGTAGAAATTGTCCTGAGTGTCCGCCAGCCAGAAAGCGTGGGCCTCCACCGCGAGACTCAGCCGCGCGTGGGGCTTGATCTGATAGATGGCGCGAACGTTATGGATGTTTTGCAGGGACACAAAATCCATGTAGCCGTAAAACTTGTGGTTGGTGGGGAAGAGGTTCTCGAAAGTGCCGTGCTCGTCGTCCGCGGGGTTGCCGTCCCCGGAAGCGTGGGAATACTCGAGGCCGAGGCGCGGACTCCCGGTGCTCTCGGTAAAGGTGTAGCCCCCTTGCAGGGTGAACGCGTAGGCCAAGTGTTCCTGGCTGCGGGTAAGGATTCCCGCTCGTGTGTCGTTGAAATGACCGAATTGGCCGTTCGCTTCCAGCGTGTAGTCGAAGGGGCCGAACTGACCGGGCGCCGATTTCAATCGAGTCCCCACGGTGTAAATATCTCTCGCACTGGGTTGGGGGGCTTGGGGTGAGGGCACGGCCAGAGCCGCTTGAGCATTGGCATTGCGCGCGAGGAAATAGAAGTCGAGCGAGTGGTTTGGAATTTTCGGAGAAGTGGCGTAGAGGCCGGAGAACCAGTCGTAGTCGTTGGCGACGTTGAAGCGACCGTCCTCCGGGATGACGACGCGGCTGCCAAACAGGTCGGCGCCAAACCATTCGTTCTGCCAGCGCAGTTTGGCGGCGTCGAACACCCGCCCGATATTATTCCAAGCGAACGCGCCGACCAGCCGTTCGTCCGCGTAGCTCAATTCCTGCCGTCCGACCTTGAAGGACAGGGGAAACTCCTTGTGGTTGCCCAAGGTGAAATAGGCCTGATGCAGGTCGATCGAGTCGGATTCGGGGCCGCGGCCTTTTCTCGGCACCGGTCCTGCGGAGGCGAACCGGTCATCCTCCTGCGCCAGGCTGCTGCGGCCTTCGGCCAGCACCGACCACCACTTGTCGCTATATCCGGTGCGAAAGCGAACTCTCTCCAAAAAGTAGGTGTTGTCGGTGTCCGCACCCTGGCTCCGGAAATCGAGTGAACCCGGGGATCCCGCGATGCCTATGTTGTCTTTCAATTCGTAACGAAAGCGAGCGGACCCCCCGATATCCCAGGCGGCCATGTAAGGATCGTCTTTCCGAAGCCACTCGTTGATGAAGCCCGGGAACGGACGGAGCGGAGGGGGTGGCGAGTATTGGGCGAGAACGGTCGGGGCTCCAAGGAGGGCGGCGAGGCCGAGCGCATTCGCACACTTGGGCACGCGGGTGATGCCTGCAAAAGTGCCAGGACGCGGGGCGCGTGGAGGGGAGAGAGGAGAGATCATATTTGGGTGTGAAGGTGGATCTGCGGGTTAGAGATGAATGGCGGGAGCTCTCTGGAGGCGCGGACTGGGCGATAATCCGGGTTGAGAGGGAGCGGTGGCCGGGGGTGGGGGTGTCTTTTCTCGAGGACGCCGATGGGCTCGCTCGTTGAGGAAGGACAGAACGCGTTCTCGCAACAGATCATACTCGGGGTGATTCATGATCTCTTGGCGGGTGCGAGGCCGCGGGAAGCGCACGTCGATGATTTCACCCACCCCGGCCTCAGGGCCATCCGTCATGCAGACGATGCGATCGGAGAGATAAATGGCTTCATCCACGTCGTGGGTGACCATCAAGGCGGTCTTTTGATTTCGCTTCCAAAGATCGAGCAGGATTTGTTGCAGCTCGTACCGCGTCAGGGTGTCCAGCATTCCGAAGGGCTCGTCCAGCAACAGCATTTTGGGAGACAGCGCGAAGGCTCGCGCGATGCCCACGCGTTGGCGCATGCCTTGGCTCAATTCCGCGGGACGCTTGTCCATGGCGTCGGCCAATCCCACCAGGGACAGGTAGTATTCCGAGATCTGCGAGCGTTCTTGCCTGCGGGCGGTGTAGAAGGCCTGATCCACGCCCAACGCGACGTTCTCGCGCGCGGTCAGCCATGGCAGGAGGCTGGGAGATTGAAAAACCACGCCGCGGTCGGGACCTGGACCCGCCAGTTCCTTGCCGGCCAGGATCATGCCACCTTCCGTGGGATCGCTCAGTCCGGCCACCATGGCCAGGACGGTGGATTTTCCGCAACCGGAGTGCCCGATGAGACAAACGAACTCGCCCCGCTGAACCCGGAGGTCGAACTCCTTGACGACGGTGACCATGCCGCCGGGCGACGGGAAAGCCTTGGAGAGTTTGTGGATTTCGAGATAAGGGCTCATGGGGCGGATGTGGTGTCCAGTTCGACCGCTTCACGGTGGATTTCTCCGCGGCGCACCGGGCGTCGCCGGCCCCCGATGAGCGGGGGTGGAACGGTGAGATCCTCGGGCTCGATATCGGGTAGTATCAGGGCTCGGGAGATGACGGTCTTAGTCTGCGACCGGCTGGACTGCAAGGTGTCGAACACGCGTTGACGGAGCCGCTTGAAGGCGGGCGACGAGTGGAGCGCCTTGCGGTCGCGCGGCCTCTCGAATTCGACGGGGATGGATTCTCCCAACGTCGCGTCGGGACCTGCAGTCAGCGGGACGATGCGGTCCGCGAGGTAAATGGCTTCATCGGGATCGTTGGTGACGAGGACCACCGTCTTTTTTCCCTGTTCCCAAATCCGGGAGATTTCGTCCTGCAGCGTTCCCCGCGTGAGGGCATCGAGGGCGCTGAGCGGTTCATCGAGAATGAGGATCTGGGGATCCATGGCCAGCGCGCGGGCGACGCTGACGCGTTGTCGCATGCCGCCCGAAAGCTGGTTTGGACGTTTGTCGCGAGCGGCGGTGAGGTTGACCATTTCGATATGGCGGTGAATGTGCTGGTCCTTTTTCGCGGGGCTCCAATTGGGGAAGACTTCGTCGACTGCCAGGGCGATATTTTCGAAAACGGTGAGCCACGGGAGAAGGGAGTAATTCTGAAATACAATCCCGCGATCAGGGCCCGGCTGCGTGATTTCAAGATCGTTCAATGTCAGACTGCCCGCGTCGGGGCGGATCAATCCGGCGATGAGCGAGACCAGGGTGGTTTTGCCCGAACCGGAGTAGCCGACGATGGCGACGAATTCTCCCTTCTCGATGGAGAGGTTGGCCTCCTTCAAGACCCGCGTCCGATGCCTTTTCGAACCATACCCTTTGCTGACGTTGTTCAGTTCGAGAAAACCCATAGCGTTAGACGGGGGTGGAACGGATGCGTCCTTCCAGCAGGCTCATGAGGCGGTCCAGCACGAACCCCACCAGGCCGATGACCACGATGCAAAGGATCATCTGGGAGTAGCTCGGCGCGTTGTAGGCCTGCCAGAGGAAACCGCCCACACCGGGGCGGCCGGTGAGCATTTCCGCCGCGACGATGACGAGCCAGGCGATGCCCAGGCTCAATCTGAATCCGGTGAACATGTAAGGCAGCGTGGCGGGAACGAGCACTTTGCGAAGGAGTTTGGTGCGCGACAGTTTTAGGACTTTCGCGACATTGAGGTAGTCTTGAGGGATCGAGCGAACGCCGATCGCGGTGTTCAGCACCGTCGGCCACATGGCGCACACTGCGATCGTGAAGAGCGCCCCGAGTTCGGAGGCGTTCTTGCCGGCACTGATGAAGAGCACCATCCCCAAGGGAAGCCACGCCAAGGGCGAGACCGGGCGCAGGATCTGAATCAACGGATCCACCGCTTTGGTGAAGGTCTTGGACAGGCCGAGCAGAAAGCCCAGCGGCGTTCCCACGAGGAGCGCGATGGAGTAGCCTTTGGCGACCAGGACCAGCGAATACCACGTGAAGCGAAGGATGCCCTGATCCATCTCGCCTCGTTTTTCAAAGGGCTTCAGCACGTAGTCCTTGCTCTCCGCCCAGGTGGTGGCGGGCGAGGGCAGTTCTTTGGCAACGGTCTGACTGATGACGTGCCAGACGAGGAGGGCCGCCACGAAGCCCAGGCAAGGCAGAACGAGCCAGTCCAGTTTGAAGCGAGTTTCCATGGATCAACCCTTCAGGCTCTTGACGGCGAAAGCGGCGGCGTACTTTTCGGGTTCGCCGGGATCGAAGCGGCCGCCGTCAAAAAACGTTTCGACGTCGTTGTTCTTTCCGCTGTGAGCATGGCCGATCTCCTTCATCGCTTCCTCGTAAAGGTCGGTTCGCATGACCTTCTGGGTGATGCCTTGATAGTCAGGCGCTCCCGTGGTCATACCCCATCGCCGGAACTGGGAGAGCCACCACACGCTGTATTTCGGCTGCGGATAATTGCAGTTCCGCTGACTGAAAATCATGTAGTGCGGATCCTTGGTTTTGCGGCCGTCCCCGTAATCGTACTCTCCGAGCAGACGGCCGAGGATGATTTCCTTGGGGCAGTTGATGTAGGAAGGCTTGCTCACGATGTCGGCCTGCTCGGGGCGGTTGTTGAGGTCGTCCAGCCACACGCTGGCCTCGTGCAGGCCCTTGAGGACCGCTTTGACGGTCTTCGGATTCTTTTCGGCGAATTCGGCGGTGAACGCGCAGACTTTTTCCGGGTGATCCTTCCAAATCTCCTGGGTGGTGATGGCGGTGTATCCAATTTTGTCATGGACCGCGCGCGCGTTCCACGGCTCCCCGACGCAGAAGCCATCCATTTTGCCCACCTTCATGTTGGCGACCATTTGCGGCGGTGGAATGGTGATGAGGGCCGCGTCTTTGTCAGGATGAATGCCGCCCGCGCCGAGGAAGTAACGCATCCACATGGCGTGGGTTCCGGGAGGGAACGTCATGGCGAAGGTGAGGGGTTCGCCGAGGTTTTTCGCCTTGTCCACGAAAGGTTTGATGGCCGTGGGATCGGCCGCCACTTTGCCCTTCCACTCCTGCTTGACGGTAATGGCCTGGCCGTTCCGATTGAGGATCCAAGGCACGATCATGGGTTTCTTCGCCGAGCCCGAGAGCCCCATGGTGGACGCGATGGGCATGCCGATGAGCATGTGAGTGGCTTGGTTGTCGCCGCTTGCGAGGGCATCGCGGATGGCCGCCCAACTCGCGCCTTTGGCAACGGTCGATTGAATGCCGTACTTCTTGAACCACCCCTTCTCGTGGGCCAGCACAATGGGCGAGCAGTCCGTGAGCGCAATGATGCCGAAACGAACCGAGGGCGCTTCGGGACTGTCATCCGCGAACACGGATCCGATCCAGCCCTTGGGCAGGCCACCGAGGAGGGACGCCACGGCGGTTCCTCTTGCCGCCGCACCGAGGAACTGCCGCCGCGTCGAGGTGGCGGGGTTGGAAGTCTTGAGAAGAGAATCACGGTCGGATGCGTCGTTCATGCCACCGAGGCCCAAGCGACCGTCATGCCAACCCCTTGAATGTTGGCACGACAATTTCTTGGGGATGCGCATGAACTTCGTTCATAGCACGCGGCAACCCCTGGACATCCGCCAATTGCGAGCCTTTGTGGCGCTCGCCAAATCAGGCAGTTTTACACGCGCCGGCGCGGAGCTTTGCGTTTCTCAATCCGCCGTCAGCCACAGCATCAAGGGATTGGAATCGGACACGGATTGTCGTCTTTTTGACAGGCTGGGCAAAAAGGTGCATCTCACTCCGGCGGGGGAGCATCTGCTGCATCATGCCGAGCGCATCCTTCGGGAGATGGCCATGGCGCGGCGCTCTTTGGAGTCACGGGCTTCCTGGGGCAAAGGGAGCCTGCGAGTCGCGGCCGACGGATTCATGCTGCGACAAGTGATGCCCGCAGTCATTGGAGAGTTCTTGCGGGAATTCCCTCAAGGCCGGGTTTCACTGGAGGCCTCTGATCCCGCCAAATGGCCTGAACTTTTTCGAGAGCAACGCCTCGACCTCGCCTTTGGCCCCTTGCTGGACCGTTCCGAAACTTTGTCATTCACGCCTCTCTTCACCGAGGAGTTGGGATTGTTCGTGGGCGCGAAGCATCCCTGGGCGGCTCTGGCGCAGGTTCCCCTGGAGGAGTTCGAGGAGCAGACATTGCTCGTGGATTGCCGAACCTCCGCGGGAAGCCTCGCCTTGCAGAACTACCTCAATCGCGAGCGGGTCCATCCCGCGAGTTGGGTGGAGTTGGGTTCCGTCGAAGCCGTGATGACGATGGCGAGTCTGGATTTGGGGGTGGGGGTGATGCCATGCGGGCAGGGGCGGACCGAGGGGGAGGCTCGCAGGCTTGGACATGTCCCGTGGGGAAGGCGCAAACCGAAGCAAACGTGGGGTGTTTTGCGCGGCTCGGAGCGAATTTCAGGCTTGGCCGAAACCGCCTTTTTGAGGTTCCTGAAGATCGAGTGCAAGAAACGCGGCGGAATACGCGGCGAACTCGTGACAGCAGCCACTGACGCGGAAGCGCGCCTCGCCACGAAACTGAATTCGCTTGAAGCTGGACCTCAGACCTCCACCGTCTCGGACTGACTCATGGATTTCAAGGTGAGGAACCCCAGGCAGCGAGCTGCCGCGCGAGTCTCTTCGCGGCGGGCTGGGAAAGGCGGAGGAAAGGCATGTCGGCTTGAAGTTTTTGGAGGGTTGGCACGGCGCCCCATGCCGTGAGGGAAAAGACCTCCGTGGCGCGTCGATGATTCATGCCCAGGTCACGATTTTGACGGATCACCCGCTCTCTCAACGTGCGGTTCCAGTCCTCGCGAGAACCCGGTTTCGACATGGAGTGGCGTCCGACCCACGGCAGCCACTCTGAAATCTGCGATTGGTGGCACCAAGTGAGGCTGGCCACGAGGTCGAACACCGGCTCGGTTTCAATCGCCAGGTCGTAGGCGTTGGCCCCCGCCATATAGGCGTCGTAGGTCGTCAGAATGACCGGGACTGTTCGCGGGCTGGCCATTCTTTCCCGGGAGGGAAACTCGGGAGTGAACGCCTGAGGCACGTTGATGAAATAGGCAACCTTGCGAACGGCTTCCGCAACGACCCAGTGGTCCGCATGCACGCCTGCCCGGGGATCGGCTGGCAAAGGAGGCGCAAAGAGATAATCAGGCTCGAAGTCACGAATGGCCTTCCAAAGCGACGCCAGCAATGGCCGATCGGCAACCAGGCAGCCTTCGCGCGGCGTCCGGCCATTCGGGAGGACCAGCTTCTCGCAGGCGTAATCTCCGAGGACGGCGGAGCGAAGTTGTTCGCGCCAGCGAATCCTGGCGGTTTGAGCACGGGAGTGAAGGTGATGCCCCGCCGCTCCGTCGGTGCAGACCACCAGTTTTCCCTGAAACTCCGATCCCAACGCCTTTTTCCAAAGTGAAAACGTGCCCCCGGCCACGAATTCAAAATCATCGAAGTGGGCATGGATGCACAACGCTTTCATGGCAGTTTGGAACGTGGGGAGGTTTCGGAAGGATCTCGCGAACAGGGTGGATCACGGCGCGACGGCCTTGGACACCGCGTTGGTGCTGAACATCACTCGCACGAAACATTCCGGGATGTGGGAGTCCCAGATCCCGTGGCGAGTCCAGACCCAACCTCCGGAGTCCTTGGCGGGCGGAGCTTCTTTGTAGGTATTGAAGCGCGAAAAATCCATGGCCCACACGTCCCCCTCCTTCGGGGGCAAGGATCGTTGCTCCGCTTTGGCGAGCCACTCCAACCCCCGCCAGGGGAAAGCGAGTTCCACGGTCCATCCCCGGTCGCGATCCTGATCTTGATTGAGGGTGCCATCGACATGAACCGCCGTGCGCATGCCCGGGAAGGACCAATCGAAATGGCCCAGCCTTCCGCCACGGGGGTGGGTGGTCAAACCGACACCGTTGAAGGGCCTCAGTTTCTCGCGGCTGAACTCGGGTGACGCGGCGAATCCCCCTTTCTCGTAGGCCTCGCTCCAGATGAAAAAAACTTCATACGTGGTGTTAAACGCATTGAGCTCGAACTCGTAGTAGGCGTCGCGTCCGGCGATGAAAAACTCGATATCGTTGTCGTAGTAGATCGGGTCGTTGCGGTTGGTGTACTTGGCGCGCACCAGGGGTTCCTCGACGCGGTAGGCCAAATAAAGGTTTTCCTGGTCCCAAACGACCTGGACGCGGGTGTCGTGCTGCGTGGGTTCGCCGGTGATGATGTCGATAAAGCGGGGCGATTGCAGCGCGTGAGCCCAGACAGGCTCGTCCAGTTTGCCGTCGATTCGGATTGGGGCCTCTACGCGCTGTGCCGTGTAACGCTTGATTTGATCCTCGGGACACGGGAACGGCCACGCGACAGGAGCGGCTTGGAGTCGCCACGAACATTGCAGGAACAGCAGAGCCAGCAGAAAAGACATGCGCATGTCCCAGTGTGGAAATACGAACGGCCAGGGAAAAGGACAAAACGCGTCTCGTGTTTTGATGCGGCGCCTCCGGAAGTTGTCGGGGCGCGCCGTTCACGGCGCTTCCGCTCGCGCCCACCGTCCGCGGCAATCTCCTGCCGCTCCATGGCCCGCCATGGGTGGATGCCTTGGCCCCCGGCAGCCCCCTTGCCCCTGTGAAGACACGCCTCAAAGCCCATGGTCGGCAGGTTGCGAAGGCACGGTGATGGATTATCCGTTCGCATTTCAAAAGTGGGTTCACATCTCACCCTTCAACAATTGGACCGCGTCGACCATGAAACCTGTTCCCCGGACTCGAGCCACGCCACGCTTGGCAAGCGCTGTGGTTGCGTCAAAATCCCCTCCATGGCTCGAACCTCAAAAGGTCCTCCCGGATTCAACCGCATCCAATGGACGGCATGGTTCGTTCTCGCATGCCTTCCCATCAACGCCGCTGAATTCCGAATCGGGGCCGCATCCCTTTCGATCAATCCTCCCCCGGGGATTGGCTTGGCTGGTTATTACCACGAGAGGGGGGCCGAAGGCGTGTTGGATGACCTGATGGCCAAAGCCGTTGTGTTGGACGACGGCAAGACGCTTGCCTCGATCGTGGTGTGTGACTTGATCACCATGCCGAAGTGGATCGTCGCCGAAGCCCGGAAACGCATTGAGTCGCGGACCGGCATCCCCGGCCATCATGTGATGATCGCGGCCACCCACACGCACACAGCCCCCGTGCTTTTCCGGGACTGGAGCCGGGATGAAACCGATGGTGGAAGCAAAGGAGTCGCCAAGGACTACAGCCAGACGCTCCCTCTTCGCATTGCCGACGCCGTGGCCAAGGCCCATGCCAATCTTCAACCCGTCCGGGCGTTCGCCGGCAAGGAAACCGAACCCGCGCTCGGAAAGAACCGGCGTTTTTGGATGCGCGACGGCTCGGTGGGATGGAATCCGGGAAAATTGAATCCGGAGATTGTCCGTCCAGCAGGCCCCATCGATCCCGAGGTTGGAGTGTTTTACGCTGAAACGATCGGGGCGAAAGCCACGCCCATCCTGACTTTCGTCAATTATGCCATGCACCCGGACACGACCGGTGGCGTTCGCATTTCGGCAGACTTCCCCGGTGTCCTGTCGAGTGCGCTCGCGTTATACAAAGGTCCTGGCATGCTCACGCTCTTTGCCAATGGCACCTGTGGCAACATCAATCACATCGATGTGCGATGGGGAGGGGCCCAAAGCGGTCCGAATGAAGCGGTCAGGCTGGGATTGATCCTCGCTGCCGCGGCTCTCAAGGCGTACCCACGGTTGCAGCCTGTCTCCACCAACGGGCCTCTGCGCGTCCGTTCTGAAATCGTCCAACTGCCGCTGCCACCGTACACCTCCGAAGAATTGACCGCCGCGCGCTTGGACGTTCGCACGGCCAAGGACAGCACTCGTGAGGGATTCATGAAGCTCGTGCGCGCCCATCGCGTGCTCGATGTTGCCGCCAGGGAAGGCAAACCTCAGGAAGTTGAAATGCAAGTCATTGCCTGGGGCCGCGAGGTCGCTTGGGTCGCATGGCCGGGCGAGATCTTCGTTGAACTTGGCCTGAGCGTGAAGGTGGGATCGCCTTTCGCCCATACTTACAACGTTGAATTGGCCAACGGCGCCATCGGTTACATCCCGAACAAGTCCGCCTATCCCGAGGGTCATTATGAAGTCGAGAGCGCTCGCGTTGCCGAAGGCGCCGGTGAAATGCTGGTGACCCGCGCTTTGCGAATGTTGAAGGAGGTTTTTCCCTCGCCATGAGCGACGCGCGGCCTTCGACGATTCGAGGACTCCTCGCCGCCGCGGCCCTCGGGGCTGCCGGTTGGGTTTCTCAGGCGAGTTCGAGTCAAACGATTTTGATTTTCGACCAATCCCCTTTCGGTTTGGGCCATTCCAGTTTGAGGGCTTGGATCGCGTCCACGACGGTTTGAGCAATCACAAAGTCCCGGTACCAGTTGCGGTCCGCGGGCACGATATGCCAGCGTGCCTCCGGATGGCTCGTGGCGTTGATCATGTCCTCATAAGCTTTGATATAGTCATCCCACCGCTGCCGGGTCTTCAGGTCGGCATGGGAAAACTTCCAATATTTGCGTGGATTCGCGAGGCGCTCGCGGAAACGCTCCGCCTGTTCCTCTTTGCTGATGTGCAGGTAAAACTTGAGCACGACCACGTTGTTCTCCACCAACATCTTTTCAAACTCGACGATTTGCCGGTAACGGCGTGACCAAACCTTCCTGGGTACGATTTCGAGGACGCGTTCCGCGAGCACGGCCTCGTATTGGGAGCGGTTGAACACTCCGATGTTCCCATAGCGCGGCACCAGCTTATGCACGCGCCACAGATAATCGTGTGCCCGTTCCTCATCGCTCGGCACCTTGAAATTCGCCGTTTCGACTCCGGCGGGATTGACGAACTCCAACACGCGCCGCACCGAGCCGTCCTTGCCGCTGGCATCCATGCCTTGAAAGATGAGCAGAACGGCGTGGGTCGAGTTGGCGTAAAGGAGTTCCTGCAACGCTCCGATGCGCTGTCCCAGCGCGGTTGTTTTCTCCTTCGTTTCAGCTTTGTCCCGATCGCCGGCAAATGCGGGATCGAAGTCTCTGAGGCGAATCTTGCGGGTAATGGCCACGGGTTGTTTTTTCATGAGCAGTCCTTTCCATCGATCAAATGGCCAGCCCGCCTGGTGACCAGTCCACCATGACCTTTCGCCAGCCCCATCGTTTGTGGAACAGGCGGGCTAACCCGGATAATTCATACTGAGCTTGAATCCGCGACAGTGTGCCGCGTGAGGGCACGCGGCCTACAATCGCGCCTGCCTCTGTGATTGTAGGCCCGGTGTCCTCACCGGGCGTCCCGTGCATGAAATAGGCGGGCTAAGGCTTGGTCTTGGCGGTGTCCAAGTCCCAAGCCGGGCGATGCCGTTGAATTTCACTGCGAAAATCACCCAGGCTCGACCAATACAACCGCTGTCCCAAGTCCACTTCGGCCACCGCCACTTCCCCCCACTGTTTGGCCTGGGCGAGCACGCGTCCTTCCCTATCATAGATGGCCGAGATCATCCAATTCGACGCGGTATCCGAGTAAGTGCTGCTCACCAAGAAGACGTGGTTTTCGCACGCGCGAGCCGCCGCCAGCATGGGGTTGCAACCCGCCACCGGGAAGGCGATCAACTCCGCTCCGCGCAAGCTGAGCTGTCGAGCCGGTTCGGGAAAGAATCCGTCATAACAAATCATCATCCCGATCCGGCCCAGCTTGGTTTCAAAAACCGGATATTCCGATCCGGGCGCGATGCCCGCCTCGATTTCCGTTCGCGGCAGCGTGACTTTTCGATACTTCCCGATGAGTTCGCCCCCGGGCCCCAGCAGGACGGCCACATTGTAAATCAAATGGGCGTCGCGCTCGACCAAACCCACGACCAAATGGATCCGGTGCCGGCGAGCCAACTCCGCGAAATAGTCGGTCGAAGGCCCGGGCACCGGCTCGGCCGCCTCCAGATAACTCAATCCGTTCCCGGTCGCGGTCAAAGTTTCGGGCAACACCGCCAAATCAGCCTTCTGGGCTGCCGCCTTCGCCACCAGTGATTCAAATTGCCGGCAGCTATCCAGCGCCGTTCGCCCGCCCTTGGGAACATAATGAACCGTGGCGACTCGAACTTTCCGGGTTGGAATAGAATCGATTGATTCCAGTCGGACGTCACGCCACTCGACCTTCGCGCCGGACGCCCATCGCAAATGCAGTTCCACGTGCGCCCATCTCGCCGCCTTGGGCGCCGCATACTCTCCCGCAACTGTCACCCATCCCGCTTGGTCCGCTTGCCCGTCTTGCGGATATTCAGGCTCCGCTTGCGGCGCCACGCCTGGCGCATAACTGTGCGCGCCCGGTGCGTCGTGGCGCACCGGATGTCCGCGCTCGTCCCGCCAATGAATGCGGACCAGGACGGAACGGTGAGGGTGGGGCACTCCCTCCGTCTTCCGCAGCGCTTGAAATCGGTACGCCTTACCTCCTTGGACCGGAAACCGTTTCGCCCAATGTCCGTCCAGACCTTCCCGTCCATCGGTCTCAATCCGCAAGGCGCCTTCCTCTCCCTTGGAAAACTTCGGACGCACTTCTTCCCGCACAGACTTTCCGACCCAATCCTCTGCAACACCTTTGGGAAAGCCAGGCGGTTCCTGGCGCTGATTCGCGGATTGACCCTTCGGAAGGCCAAACCGCCACAACTCCGCCCTCGATCCGAAATAGACCGCACCTCGTTCAAGGGCAAATCCGCAATCGATGCGGGTCGGACTCTCGTGGAATTCCAGATGCTCTGGCCGCTCCAGATCCAGCAGATAAACGCCACGTGATACCAGGCCGACCAGCCGCCGATCCCACAGACCCAGGCTGATCTCGACCTGCGCGCCGGGAAGTTTCCACCTTCGTTCGACCTCCCGCGACTGGCCGGACAACCGTATCAACTCATGTTGGGTCGTAACATAAACGCTTCCCCGGTCCGCCACCATGGCAGGATAGCGCGAAACTCCCGGGACCAGCGCTTGCTCGAAAACTTTTTTCCTCGTTCGCGGGTCGAACGCAAACACGGAAGCCTCCTTTGCCAAAGCTTTCGTGCCTCCTCCGCCAAAATTCCCACTCCCTCCAAAAATCAATCCCGATCCAGGTTCCCAGGCGAGGGAGACCACGCTCTGATTGGTGACGATGTGGCGATAGTTCTCCAAGGTTCGGTTGACGGAGGGATCCCAGACGCCGAGAGCTCCACCCCATTCGCCATAGGGCGGTTCGCTTCCGATATAAATTCGCCCCTCCGGACCCCTCACCATGGCGCGCGGACGCAGATGTCCGTCCCCGATGCCGCCAAACGTTCGTGGATTCGCCTCCGGTCCGGGTCCGAAATTCCAGCCGGGCCGGGCCGGATCGTACAAGTTCATCACCGCACCGCCGTAATAGCAGAGGTACAGTTTCGACTCCTGCGTCAGCATGGAATAGACCTCACCCCCCGGCATCGACCCCAAGTGCTCGCTCGCCTTGGTCGAGGGATCGAATCGAAAAACTTCCAGCGGCATGGCCGTGCTGCCGTAGACCATCCCGTCCGGCCCGTTCCCCACGACGAAGATCCGGTCTCCGGCCCCCGCGTATCGAAACCGGTGCTCCTTCTTCAAACCGGTTTTCGGGTCCTCCACCACAAACCGTCCTCGCTCGAAGTGGGAAATGATCCGGCCATCCCGGAGCGTTAAGGGTTTCGGACCGGGGTACTTTTCGACCCGGGCCGCCTTTCCATTCTCCAGACGCATGACGTTCGTCCCAAACTCGGCATACACGTGGCCGTCGGACCGTTTGGAAACCCCCACCGTCTTCCATCCCTCGGTCCCTCGCGAACCAGCCGGCAGGATGCTTTGCGCTTGCCGGGTTGCCGGATCGTAGGCGACGAGATCGCCTTGGCCGGTTCCGATGCCGACATAAACGAACCCGTCGTTTCCGACCGCCAGGCTTCGCGCGTACATCTCTTCAGGATGCATCCGTCCCAGATCCTCCATGACACCGGTCTCCGGGTTGAAGCGGACCAATTTCGCCGATGGATACGTGCATCCATAAACCCAGCCGTCCCCGGCCTGATCGAATTGCCACAAGTAACTTTCGGAGGGCGAAGGCTTGCCCAGCACCTTCAAACCTTGTTCGGGATGGCGTGGATCGAAGCGCAGAACGAGGGCGCCATCCCACGTGCCGAGATACACCTTGCCATCCGCCGCCGCCAACAGCGCCCAAGCGCCCGGACCGTCCGGCGCGTCGAACTGCTTCGCTTCGCCGGTCTCCGGGTTCACTTGCACCAGAAACAGCTTGCCGCTGAGTTGATTGAAATTGAAGTAGAGGGCTTCTCCTCCGCGTCCATCCGATCCCACGACGCAGCCCATCAATCCACCTGCCCGGACCGGGATCCCCAACTTTTCGAAGCCTTGAGCTCCGGTGGAGGCGAAGCAGACCTTGACCCAGAGCGCCGCCGCCAGTCCGAGCCGGAGTGCGCTCAGAATGCTCCAGGGATTGAATGACTTCATGGCGGGGTTTCCACCTTTACGATCGTCTTTCCCGGATATCGTCCACGATTTTCCCGATCACTTCCATTTTCGGCTTTGCCCCTTGGGGTCCGCCGTGATGGAGCCGGACACTGACCGCGCCGGCCTCCACGTCGCGTCCGCCGATCACCAGCATGGTGTGAACGCGCGCCTCCTCGGCGTTGGCGATTTTTGCTTTCACGGGCGTGGCGCTGAAGTCGGCTTCCACGCGCACCATGTGAGCCCGCAGCTCGTTCACGATGGGCTGCGCGTAGGCGAGCAGCGCCGGATCGTCGTTCAAGGTAATCACCCGCACCTGCTCGGGAGCCAGCCAGAGGGGAAAGTTCCCGGCGTAATGCTCGATCAAGAATCCGATGAACCGCTCGTGGGTGCCCAGCGGGGCGCGGTGAATGCACAGCGGTGTCTTGAACGCGTTGTCCCGGTCCTTGTACTGCAGGCCGAACCGGGCTGGCACGGCGAAATCTACCTGGTTGGTCGCGATGGTGAACTCGCGTCCAATCGCGCTCCACACTTGGACGTCGATTTTCGGTCCGTAGAAGGCCGCTTCGTTGGCCACCTCGACATAGTGGATCCCGCTTTCCTGCAACACGCGGCGGACCATGTCCTCGGTTTTGAGCCAGAGCTCGGGATGATCCACGTACTTCTTGCCCAGGCCCTCCTTCGAGTGGGTGCTGAATCGCATCATGTATTTTTCCAGCCCGAAGATCTTGAAATACTTCAGATACATGTCGTTCACCGCCTTGAACTCGGCGGCGAACTGTTCCTCGGTGCAATAGATGTGGGCGTCGTTCATGTTCAACGAGCGCACCCGCATCAACCCGAAGAGCTCTCCCGACTGCTCGTACCGGTAGCAGCACCCGTATTCCGCCAGCCGCAAAGGCAGGTCACGGTAACTGCGCGGCTCCGCCGCGAAAATGCGGTGATGATGCGGGCAGTTCATGGCCTTGAGGTAATAACTCTCCGGCTCGCCCAGCCGTTTCAACTCCGCGCGCAACGCGGACCACTCGTTGAACGCCGCCGCCACGTCAGCCGGCGCGGTGCCGGCCTGGACGGCCTGTTCCAACGCTACGAAATCTTCAGTGTTCATCATGAAATTCAGAGAGCCCTCTCCGCGGCATTTCCGGGCTGCAACGTTCGCATCGCTGCGATCATTTCCGGTTCAACTTCGATGGACGGATTCGCTCCCATGGGTTCAGCCGCAATCCAGTCTCATCACCCGGCATGGACCGGATGCCGGGTGAGCCGTTCAAGAACGCCACGAAATCCTCGCGCTTGGCGTGGCGGGCGCGCTCGCCTCCATGCTCCCCCGTCAGCATTGCGCGCCGTATCTGCGCGCCGTGGGCGGGCGACTCGTTCGGAGAATGGGATGGTCAGCGTACTCATGTATTTTCGCTCACCCGATTCAAAAAGACCGGCATGGCGGAAATAATAGCTGTCCATAAACTGCGATGAGATCTCAAAGCTGCGCTTCACTCCCGGTATCCGTCGCGTCCCATGAGCGCCTTGCGCAGTTGGGTCTCGGTGACGCGCGGCCATTTCAGTTTTCCCAACCAGCGATTGACTTTCGCCAGGTCGAAGGATTCGGCGTTGAAAGTTCCGCCAAGCCATTCCTTCATGGACTCGTGCTCGGGGTGTTTCGGGTTCTTGAGGACCTTGAGCAGTTCCGCATACCCCGGGAGGCCGCCGCAATCCTCCGGCGGACCAGCGCGGGCGCCGTCAAGGCAGAGCGCGGTCGTGGCCGCTGACGGCGGTCCGGGCAGGATTTTCTCCACGGTGATCTCGTGTTCCCAAGAATCTCCGAAATCGTACTCGTAGCCGAACTGCGCGCCTTCCTCCGGCGCGACTTGGGCCAGCGTTGCCTTCGACTCATCCCCATCCGGCTCCTCGCCAAAGCCCGTGTCCTCGTTATGGCTCGGATCGGTGTAGCGGCCTTCGGCCGTGAGGAAATGGTGCAAGTGGCTGTTGGTCCAGCCCATCGTCACCTGGAGGGCGGCGTGCAGCCAGGCGAGGCTGGCATGATCCGGCACTTGCAGCCTCCGCCAGACGGGTGACTTCGAGCCGAGGAGGACGATTTTGAGCTGGTAGATGGGGGCGTTGCCCTTGCTGGCGGCGGACTCTTTTGGTGGGATCATGGTGGGCGGGGGATTTTGAGCTGCCGGGTGGGACTGGCACAGACGGATTGCGGCAGATGGAGCGGGCCAGATAGTTTCTGATTTCGTCGTGGCGGGGAAGGTTATTTTGCTTTCCCCGCGTAACCGGCCAACTGTTTCTCCAGTTCGGCGATGCGGGCTTCTAGTTTCTGGCGGTCGGCGCGGTGTTCGTCCATTTCCATTTTCGGGAACATGCTCTCCGCGTAGTAGGGGAGATGCCCGGAGGTTTTATACATCTTCTCCTTCGCCAGGTGCGGCGTCCGCACGCGCACGTAACCGGCGGCGAACTCGGTTTCCTTCGCCAGCTTTTCCAGTTCTTCCACGAGGACCGTGCCCTTGGGCAGCCAGAGCGGCATGCCCGGCCCGACATACTCCGTGTCGATCGCAAAGAGCCCCATCTCCGCGCCGATCTTGCGATGGTCGCGGCGCTTGGCCTCCTCCAGCATCTTGAAATACTCCTCCAGTTGGGTCTTGTTTTTGAAGGCCGTCCCGTAGATGCGCTGCAACTGGGGATTCTTCTCGTCTCCCTTGTAGTAAGCGCTGGCCACACTGGTGAGCTTGAACGCGCCGATGTTGCCGGTGCGCATCACATGCGGACCCGCGCAAAGATCCACGAAATCCCCGTTCTGAAAGTAGGAGATGGCTTCTCCCTCCGGAATTTGCTTCAGCAAATCCAGTTTGAACCGGCTCGCGTTGCCTGGACGTTCGGACAGCCCGCCCAGCCGCCCGCTGTGGGCGTCCGCGACCGCATGCTCGCGGGTGACCATCCGCTTCTCGAAAACGTGGTTCGCTTTGATCTCCTTTTTCATCTCGGCTTCGATCTTTTCGAAATCCTCGGGCGAGATGCGATGGGAGCACTCGAGATCGTAGTAAAAGCCGTTCTCCACCGGCGGGCCGTACGCGAATTGCGAGTCCGGCCAGAGCCGCAGGATGGCAGTGGCCATGACGTGGGCGCACGAGTGCCGAATCCGCTCCAGTTCGGTCATTTTCTCGCGATCTTCGAGGGATTTGCGTGGGTTCGATTCAACAGGTTCAGAAGGCATGATGTCTCAGGATTTCGGAATTCGTCCGCCTCGGTTCAAAGTTCAGGACGCTGCACCCTTCGAGAAAGCCTCGAAGGTGCCGCCCATCAGAGCCCGGATGTCGCGCCGGATCTCCGCGTCGGCGGGCATCCAGCCGGTCCGCGCCAGATCTTTGTATTTCTCTTCGAGCACGAGGGCGATGATTTCGCGGGAGTGCTTCCATTTGTAAAGGATTTGATCGAGCACCCGCGCGTCCGAATGCTGCGGGGTGAACGACAACCCAAGCAATTCCACCCGCATGCGGGTCATTTCCTCGATGATCGACGGAATGTTGGTGAACCACCAACACCCAAAGATGTGCAGATTGCGAAACTTGCGGGCGAGGACGCAAAGTTCGTGCTGGTTCTCGCGCGAAAGCACCGTCGCAGCAAAACGATTGTCGGGAAACGCCGCGCAAAGGTTCTTCAAGAACCCCAGGTCCGCTCTCTCCATGCCGTCCCCGGCCATGGCCAATAACGGGTTGACGGCCCGCCTCACGCCGGGCATGACCGCGAAAGGCAGCCCGAATTCCCGGCAATGCGGCAAGACCGCTTTTTCCAACAACCACGCGGCATCGCCTCGGCCGGGATATTGAAAATCGGGTGGCAACGAAATCATCACGTAGGCCGGCTCCATCCGCCGGGTCCAGTCTGCCAGAAACCGGCGCACAGCGTCCACGGTGCGTTGATTCAACGCTCCCGAAACGTCATAACCCCACGAAGACAGTTCCTTTCGCGATTGCTTCCAGTCCAGCAAGAGCGGATCGATCCGCAAGGCCGCGCGAAAAGCCGGATCCCGGGAAAACCCGGCCTCCCACACCGGCCTCTCCAGCGGATCGAACGGCGAGTTGGTCATGCAGATGGAACGGACGCCCGCCAGTTCCAGGCAATGACTCGTGTAATCGCGAGGATTCCACTGTTTGAACCAGGATCGCAGCTTCGGCAAATCCCGCTTTCGCACATCGAGTCCGAGGGTCTGCATCGTGGTCAAAACCCCGCGGCAGGCCTCGGAAACGGGCGAATGGTCCAGGAAAAGGGTTTGCCACACCCAATCGGCTTGTTGGGTCTTGGACAATTTCCAGAACGACGCGTAAGGCAGCGTCACGTTCCTGAAGGTTTCCGCCACCAAGTAATGGTAAACGAGCAAGTCGTCGATGCCCCAGAGCAACAAGCCGCCGAAGGCCGGGTCATACAAATGGGTGTGAATATCCGCCACCGGCTCAGCCAGCACCGCGCGCCGCACTTTGTTGGCCAGGGCGTCCAATTGCCCCGGCGTCACAGCTCGTTTCATGCGCCGGATGTTACCGGCGCCCCGCCCGAGGTCGAGTCGGAACCCGTAGCGCCACTCGCGGTCGGTGCCTCCTCCTGGAGTCGGGGCGCGCCGTTCACGGCGCTTTGGCTCGCGCGCATCGGCCGCGGCGATCTCCTCCCGTTCCATGGCCCGCCCAGAGCGAATGCTTCGCCCTGGTAGCACCCTTGCCCGTTGAAGCTGCCATGCCCCTTTGAAGACACGCCTTGAAGCGGCGTGAACGCCGCGTCCCGGCGCTGCCGCGAGCATCACCGACAACCTGTGGATACAATGACCCGGGCTGAGTCTGCGCTCGGCATCATGGACGGTTACCACCGGCTTGGGTCGCCGAGCGCCCTTGCCGCCAGCGAGAGGCGAATCCCCAAGCTCCCAGCAAGACCGCTCCGGTGACCATGGTGATTTCCTCAGGCTCCGGCACCGCGGAATACGCGATCGAAAAGTTGTCGATCCCAAAGGCATGGTCGCTCCCGGTGTCATCGGCGTCGGTCCAGCGCAGGAACAACTCCTCGCCTGGATTCAAGGTCGCACCGGTCAACCCCACGGCCAGGAAGGATTGCCGGTTGGCCGCTGCGTTGCCGTCCAATGCCCCCGAGGCCGCAAACTGGGGACTTGCAAAATTCAGCCCCGCCAATCCCACCCAGCCTCCCACACCAGGCGCATGGGCCGGTTCCGGTGCGGTCAATGCAGTGGAGCTGATTTTGTAACTGAATTCCAGAGTCTGGACGGATGTCCGGCTGTCCCTCCACTGTTCGGCGTGATAACTGAGGACGAATCCGCCCAGCGTTTGGCCGCTGCCGTTTTGCAGCCGCACGCCGTAAGCAAAGCCTCCGGAGCCACTGGAGGCGAGGGATCCCAACGCCCGATCGGAACCGGTGCCGAAACTATACAAATCCCCGGTGGTCGAGGTGCCGCTACCCGCCCGATAATCACCACCAAATCCCGAGGTCGAGCCGGCATACCATCCAGGGATCGTGGCATGATCCGACCAAGCGTTGCCGGTGCCGGTTGAGCTCAGGCCGTCGAAGTTTTCTGAATAGGCCGAACCGCTGAGCACAATCTGGGCTCGCGCCTCGAAGAGCGAACAGACCACACCGCTCATGACGAGTATCCATCCTTGATGTCGCATAACAGTCTCCTTGTTGCGTCCAAGGATGACCGCTTCATCGATAGGTAAGCGCGCGAGTCCCCACTCGCAACGTGAACGAAACAGCTCCTTAGACGCGCTCATCCTCCGTCCACCCTGGCAAGCGGGCAAGAATTTTTCACTTTGCTTTGAACCTTTTGGCGGCTCGTGCATTCCTCTCTCTGAACATGCATTCCGGGCCGACCTTCTCATGACGCCAACCCGCGCCGAACTCGATCGCACGCTGCCGGTGAGCGCGGCCCGGGCCGGGGACGCCTCCGCCTGGGATAAGCTCTTCCGGCGCTATCAGTTGCCTCTTTTCGCCTTTGTCTGCGAACACTTGGCGGACGAGCAGATGGCTCTTGAGGTGGTTCAAGAGGTCTTTGTCAGTGCCTTTCGTCATCTCCCTCAATTGCGCTCGAATGAACGGTTCGGTTCCTGGCTGTTCGCGATCGCTTATCAGAAGAGCCTCCAGAAAGCTCGATTCTTGCCTCGCGAAGAGCCCGTGCCGGACAACTTCGACCTGGAATCTGCAGCGCTCGACGAGACTGATCCCGCGCGCGAGTTGCTGAGAAAAGAGGATCAGGAGGCCTTTCTCTCCGCCCTGGATCAGCTTGCTGAACCCCACCGGTCGGTGCTGGTTCTGCACTACCTTCAGGAGTTTTCCCTCGATGAAATCGCTGAGATTCTGGCGATTCCCTCCGGCACGGTGAAGTCGCGCCTCCATCATGCTCGCGCCCAACTCAGGCTCCATCTCAACAACCCCTTTTGCCCTCGCCATGAAAACGCCCCGTGACCTCCTCTTGGATCGGCGCCGCCATCGCGTGCCCGACCTGGACCAACAGCGTGCCGCCGCACTCGGACGCCTCACTTCGCCAGCCTTCAGCCTCGAAACCCAGACGGCACCGAATCGTTCCTGCTGGGCGTTGCTCTGGCTGGAATGGGTTTACCCCTGCCGTCGAGCATGGGCCGGTTTCGCCGCAGCCTGGCTGGCCATTTTCATTCTGAATTCCCTGTCCATGGACAGCGGCAAGACCACGTTGGCCGCCGCTCCTCCTCCGCCCAATCCGGCCTGGGCTCAACTCGTCCTCGCCCGTCGCAGTGATTTATGGCAGTGGCTCGAGAGCGGCGATTCCGAGCCTGCCCACACGCGGTCGGCGCCACCGCTCCATCCAGCCCCGAAACCCCGGAGCGAGCACCGATCTCAACAACACGAGTCCTTGAGGATAGTATGAACTCTCACGATCCCACTTCAACGGATCCGAACGCCGATCAGCCCCGCCCCTCTTTTTGGATGAAGGGCTTTCGCTACCTGTTCCTGGGAATCCTGGGCCTCATCACTCTCTGGGCGCTGTTCTGCGCGGTCGAAAACTTCCGCGGCCACCGGGCCTGGCAGCAAACGCATGCCGCGCTTCTCGCCCAAGGTGAAAAACTGACGATCGCCGAGCTGGTCCAGCCTGTGCCTGACGATCAAAACCTCGCTTTCACCCCGCTGTTCAAACCGATGAACGACTGGATCACTCAAGGTGGCCCCAGACCGCGGGACAGCAACGCGTATTGGAAGACGCAAAGCATCGGGCTTCCCAACGGCGGATCCCTGAGCGGGTGGGCAAAAGGCGAGGCGCTCGATCTCGACAAGTGGGCCGCCTCCTTCAAAGGCCATACCAACTATCCCTCCACCACCAACCTCAGCAACAAAGGCGAGGAAATCCTGTTCGCTTTGAATCGTTACACCAACGAACTGCGCGAGATCGTCGCCGCCACCAAGCTTCCCCATATCCGGTTCCCCATCCGCTACGAGCACGGAGCCGACGCCTTGCTGCCTCACCTTTCCCAACTCAAATCCCTGTCCTCCATGCTGTCGCTTCGGGCCACTGCCCGACTTCGGACCGGAGACGCTCCCGGCGCGCTGGAGGACACCCTCGCCGCCCTTCGACTCTCCGAGGGCGCTTCCTCGGACCCCACGATAATCGGGCTGCTGGTCCAGATCGCGATCGAAAGCATCGCGGTTCAACCCGTCTGGGAAGGCATCCGCCAACACCGCTGGACCGCCGATCAGTTGGCCCGGATCCAACAACGCTACGCGGCCAGCGATTACCATCGAGGGTTGCGCGAAGTGTTGCGCGTGGAACGCGTCATGATGGTGAACCACACACTCGAAGGCGCCATGCGCAACCCGAAGTCCTTCGTGCAAAACGGAGGATGGGGCGATCAGGATTCCGATCCCCAGAGCGGAGTATTCGCCACGGTCATCTCCTTCACTCCGAAAGGCTGGATCCGTCAAAACCAAGCCGTGATGAACCGCATGTATCAGCGGATGATCGATGATTTTCCGGAGGATTTCCGGCAACTCCACAACGTGGACATCGAAAAAAATCTCCGTGAGATCAGTCGATCTCTGCACGACGGCTTTCTGCCGTATCGAGTCTTGGCTCGCCAATTTTTCCCCGCCCTCCATGGGTTGCATGGGAAAACACTCCGCGCTCATGCTGTCGCGAATCTGGTGCAAGGCGCTTGCGCCTTGGAACGGCACCGACTCAAGCAAGGGAAGTATCCCGTCACGCTCGCCGAACTCGAACTCGCCTTCCAAGCCACACTGCCCGCCGATCCCTACAACGGCCAGCCACTGGGCTATGCGAAAAAGTCGGACGGCGGCTTCGTTCTCTATTCCGTCGGACCCGATCGGAAAGACGACGGGGGCACTCCAATCGACAACAAGAAAAAGCGTTCAGCCGAGGACAGGTCGGAACCTGGTGATGTCGTCTTCACCCTGTCCCCTTGACACCATCATGAAGAACCCTGCTGTTCCACTTCTCCTCGCAGCGTGCATGATGTTGCTGACCGCTTGCGGACGCCAAGACGCATCAGCGCCAAAGTCTAATTCAAGGCGCCGGCCAATATTCAGGGGTGTGCCACCGCGATGCTGACCGCCTGGCAGCGAGGAGACCCCACCAACGGTGCGCGTCTCCGGTTTGACTTCATCCCCAATCCTCGCGACGCGACCGTCGGGCCCGATCAACACCGTGACGCGGAACACCTCCGTGTCTTCTCGGCCCATGAATGTTTTCTCGCCCCACACCCCGTAACGCTGCGCCACATCCTTCTCCACGTCGGCCAGCAAGCGAAACGGCAGTCCGCCCGGGAAACACGTCCTCCACCGTTCGTTTCGAGCGCAAAGTCAGGCGCAGGTTTCCCCACTTGAATGGGAAGCGATTCGGACGATTTAGCCCGCCTATTTCATGCACGGAACGCCCGGTGAGGACACCGGGCCATAAGCATTAACCTAATGACTTGTCCTTACCGGACTACGCTGGTAACGTTTGGCGCATGCCTAACGACGCCTTGCCAGAAGAGTGGGAAATCCTGAGGGAGTGACTGCCGGCGGATCTTGACGATCGAGCCCGAGTTCATCGCTTTTTTCAACGCGAACGGGGTTTGACCGACGGTGAGCGGTGGCT